>SVGV01000035.1 GCA_015056185.1 Clostridiales bacterium
CGTACTCCAGATGATGAAAGACCGTCTGCAGGCCAATGCAGTGCCCATCCAGCTGCCCATCGGCGCCGAGAACGACTTCATCGGCGTGGTGGACCTCATCCGCAACTGTGCCTACACCTTTGCAGATGACGGCGCTATGACCCGCATCGAGATCCCCGAAGATATGATCCTTCAGGCAGAGGAATACCGCAATAACCTGCTGGAAGCCGTTGCCGAAAGCGACGATGAACTGCTGGATAAATACCTTGGCGGCGAAGAACTGACTGAAGAAGAGATCATCGCAGCCATCCGCAAGCAGACCATCGCCGGCGAAATGGTCCCCGTGGTATGCGGCACCAGCTACCGCAACAAGGGCGTACAGCTGCTGCTGGATGCCATTGTGGATTTCATGCCTTCTCCCTTGGATATCCCCCCCATGAAGGGCACCAAGCCCAACGATGAGGAGACCGAGGTCATCCGCCATGCCAGCGACGAAGAGCCTTTTGCAGCTCTGGCCTTCAAGATCGTCAGCGATCCCTTCGTAGGCAAGCTGGCTTATGTCCGTGTGTATTCCGGCACCATCACCTCCGGCAGCTATGTGTATAACAGCACCAAGGGCCGCCGTGAGCGCGTAGGCCGCATCCTTCAGATGCACGCCAACCACCGTGAAGAGATCGATCAGCTCTACGCCGGCGATATCGCTGCCATCGTAGGTTTGAAAGATACCGGCACCGGCGACACCCTGTGCGCCGAAAACCAGCAGGTGGTCCTGGAATCCATGACCTTCCCCGAGCCCGTTATCCGTGTTGCCATCGAGCCCAAGACCAAGGCTGGTCAGGACAAGATGACCATCGCTCTGATGAAGCTGGCTGAGGAAGACCCCACCTTTAAAGCTTATACCGATCAGGAGACCGGCCAGACCATCATCGCCGGCATGGGCGAGCTGCATCTGGACATCATCGTGGACCGTATGCTCCGGGAATTCAAAGTGGAAGCCAACATCGGCAGTCCTCAGGTTGCATACCGCGAGGCCATCACCAAGGCAGTCCGTGCCGAGGGCCGCTTTGTCCGTCAGAGCGGCGGCCGCGGTCAGTTCGGTCACTGCGTTATCGAGCTCGAACCCCTCGAGCCCGGCACCGGCATCCAGTTTGAGAACGCCATCGTGGGCGGCGTAGTCCCCCGGGAGTACATCCCCGCGGTGGAAAGCGGCATCCGCGAGGCAGCCCTTAGCGGCATCCTGGGCGGCTACGAAGTTATGGACTTCAAAGCACGCCTGGTGGACGGCAGCTACCACGAGGTAGACAGCTCCGAAATGGCCTTTAAGATCGCCGGTTCCATGGCCTTCAAAGAAGGTATGGCCAAGGCAGCACCCGCACTGCTCGAACCCATGATGAAGTGCGAAGTTACCGTTCCTGAAGAATACATGGGCGACGTAATGGGCAACCTTTCCAGCCGCCGCGGTCACATCGCCGGCATGGAAGCCCACGGCGGTACCCAGGTCATCTCCGCTCTGGTGCCCCTTTCCGAGATGTTCGGTTACGCAACCGACCTTCGCAGCAGCACCCAGGGCCGTGGTACCTTCAGCATGCAGTTCTCCCACTACGAGCAGGCTCCCAAGTACATCGTTGAAAAGGTACTGGGCAAATAATTGCCGGTCCTTCTATCCAGAATTGAATATTTCTTATAAGGAGAGAGTTAAAAATGGCAAAAGCGAAATTTGAGCGGACGAAGCCCCACGTAAACATCGGGACCATCGGCCACGTAGACCACGGCAAGACCACCTTGACCGCAGCCATCACCATGGTATTGAGCAAGCAGGGCGGCGCCCAGGCAACGAAGTATGACGAGATCGACAAGGCTCCCGAAGAGCGCGAACGTGGTATCACCATCAACACTGCTCACGTAGAGTACGAGACCGAGACCCGTCACTATGCTCACGTAGACTGCCCCGGCCACGCTGACTATGTAAAGAACATGATCACCGGTGCAGCCCAGATGGACGGTGCTATTCTGGTAGTAAGCGCAGCAGACGGCCCCATGCCCCAGACCCGCGAGCACATTCTGCTTGCCCGTCAGGTAGGCGTACCCTACATCATCGTGTTCATGAACAAAGTGGACATGGTAGACGACGAAGAGCTGCTGGAGCTGGTAGAGATGGAGATTCGTGAGCTGCTGAGCAGCTACGAGTTCCCCGGCGATGACATTCCTGTGGTACAGGGCAGCGCCCTCCGTGCTCTGGAAGCAGCCCAGACCGATGTAGACGTTAAGTCTGACGAGTGGTGCAAAGCCATCTTCGAACTGATGGATGCAGTAGACAGCTATATTCCCACTCCCGAGCGCGCCAGCGACCTGAACTTCCTGATGCCCGTAGAGGACGTATTCAGCATCACCGGTCGTGGTACCGTAGCAACCGGTCGTGTAGAGCGCGGCACCGTTAAGGTACAGGATACCGTAGAGATCGTAGGTATCCGCGAGACCCGCAGCACGGTCGTAACCGGCGTGGAAATGTTCCGCAAGCTGCTTGACCAGGCAATGGCCGGCGACAACATCGGCGTACTGCTCCGCGGCGTACAGCGCACCGAGATCGAGCGCGGCCAGGTACTGGCAAAGCCCGGCACCATCAAGCCCCTGACCAAGTTTGACGGCCAGGTATACGTGCTGACCAAGGAAGAGGGCGGCCGTCACACCCCCTTCTTCAACGGCTACCGTCCCCAGTTCTACTTCCGCACCACGGACGTAACCGGCGTGATCAGCCTGCCCGAGGGTGTAGAGATGGTAATGCCCGGTGACAACATCGACATGAAGATCGAGTTGATCACCCCCATCGCATTGGAAGAAGGTCTGCGTTTCGCTATCCGCGAAGGTGGCCGTACCGTAGCTTCCGGCGTTGTTACCGCTGTTTCCGAGTAAGTAAACATTTAAAGGGGTCAGGGCTTTCGCCCAGGCCCCTTTTTCATTTAAAAAAACGGTAAAAAAGCCTTAAAACAAAGGGTTTTCGGGCAATTATCCGTTGACAGCACCCAAGCCTTATGATATTCTTTATAGGCTGACCCCGTATGGGGCTTTATTAATCATGTCAAAAACAGCGTAGGAGGTGTTTACGATGCGTGTAAAAGTTACTTTGGCTTGCAGCGAGTGTAAACAGCGGAATTATGATACCATGAAGAATAAAAAGAACGATCCTGATCGGCTTGAGCTGAACAAGTACTGCAAGTTCTGCAAAAAGCATACCTCCCACAAAGAGACCCGCTAAGGGTATTTGGAGAAAGCAATGGCAAAACCAGTCATCAGCAAAAAAGATACTGAGAAGAAGCCCGGCATCTTCGCTCGGATGAAGCGCTACTTCAAAGAAGTCGTGGCGGAGCTGAAAAAGACCTCCTGGCCCACCAAAAAAGACGTTGTAAAGTACACCGGTATTGTACTTGGCTTTATTGCGCTCTTTGCAATCGTGGTTGGTGCCATGGACTTTGCTCTGGTGGAACTGCTGAACCTCATCGTACGATAGGGGATGTAGCCTATGAGTGAAGAAAAGGCCTATTGGTATGTGGTACATACCTACAGCGGCTACGAAAATAAGGTAAAAGCCAACCTGGAAAAGGCCGTGGAAAACCGCGGTCTGCAGGATTATATCGTCGAGGTAAAGGTGCCCATGGAGGACACCATCGAGATCAAAAACGGCAAACGGAAGACCGTTGCCCGCAAGGTCTACCCCGGCTATGTAATGGTGAAAATGATCCTCACCGATGAAAGCTGGTACGTAGTGCGCAATACCCGCGGTGTGACGGGCTTTGTTGGGCCCGGGTCCCGCCCCATCCCCCTCAGCGACGAAGAAGTCCGCATGACGGGTGTGGAAGATGTGCCCATCGTGCTGGATGTGGAGGTCGGCCAGACGGTCACCATCACAAACGGTCCCCTGGAGAACTTCGTGGGCGTCATCGAAGAGATCAACAAAGAGCGTCAGAAGCTGCGGGTCAGCGTCAACATGTTTGGCCGCGAGACTATGGTCGAATTGGATTTCATCCAGGTGCGCAGGGTCTGATCCTGTTTTTACGTCAATTTTTGCGCAAGCGCGCAAGGATGACCGGGCACGGCCCGGGGTGGGAGGGTAGTTCCCGCTAAAACCACTATATTATTTGGAGGTGCAACCATGGCAAAGAAGGTTGCAGGATTTATCAAACTGCAGATCCCCGCAGGCAAAGCTACGCCTGCACCGCCTGTTGGTCCCGCTTTGGGTCAGCATGGTGTTAACATCATGGGTTTTTGTAAGGAATTTAACGAGCGTACCGCAAAAGACGCCGGTCTGGTGATTCCCGTAGTCATCACCGTTTATGCGGATCACTCTTTCTCCTTTATTACCAAGACCCCTCCCGCCGCTGTATTGATCAAGCGTGCTCTCAACCTGGAAAGCGGCAGCGGCCGTCCCAACCGGGATAAAGTCGCCACCATCTCTAAGGCTCAGGTAGAAGAGATCGCCAAGATCAAGATGCCGGACCTCAATGCTGCCAGCCTGGAGGCTGCTATGAGCATGGTCGCCGGTACCTGCCGGAGCATGGGCGTCGTCGTAGCGGAAGACTAATCATATGTCCGTGGGAGCAGGGGCAGCCCCTGCGCTTGTACCACAAGGAGGGAATTATTTATGAAACACGGTAAGAAGTATAGAGACAGCCTTGGGCTGATCGACCGTCAGAAGCAGTATGACCTCGCTGAGGGCATCGAGCTTGTGAAGCAGACCAGCAAGGCCAAATTTGATGAGACCATCGGCATTTCCATCCGCCTGGGCGTAGACCCCCGCCATGCAGACCAGCAGGTCCGCGGCGCCGTTGTACTGCCCCATGGTACCGGTAAAGCCGTTAAGGTTCTGGTTTTCGCTAAGGGCGAAAAAGCTGCCGAGGCAGAGGCTGCCGGTGCAGATTTCGTCGGTGCAGAAGATTACGTAGCCAAGATCCAGCAGGAAGGCTGGCTGGGCTTTGACGTAGCCGTCGCCACCCCCGACATGATGGGTGTCATCGGCCGCATCGCTCGTATCCTTGGACCTCGCGGCTTGATGCCCAACCCCAAGAGCGGCACCGTAACCCCCGACGTTACCCGCGCCATCAACGAGATCAAGGCCGGTAAAGTTGAGTACCGCGTTGACCGTACCAGCATCGTGAACGTTCCCGTTGGCAAAGCTTCTTTCGATAGCGAAAAGCTCACCGAGAACATCACCACCCTGATGGATGCCATCGTACGTGCCAAGCCCGCAGCTGCCAAAGGTACCTACCTGCGCAGCGTTGTCATTTCCAGCACCATGGGCCCCGGCGTAAAGCTGAACCCCGTACGCTTCATCTAAAAAGCTGTTTGAAGCCCCGGTTTTTTGCCGGGGCTTTTAAATTTATTGTTGACAACCCCCTTTGCCTTTGGTAAAATTACCGGGTAAAGATGCACAACATCCAACCGTAGACAGCCGGGGCGGCTTGCCGCTTAATCATCCAGCCGAGGTGGGAAGGAAAACGCTAGGATATTTCTGTGTGTATTCGCCCCCGAAGCAAGTGCTGTTTCGGGGGCTTTTTTCACAGGAGGTGAAACAATGACAGAGACTATCAGAGCCAAAGAGGCAGTGGTAGCGGAGATCGCTGAGAAGATCCAGCGGGCCAAGAGCTGTGTAATCATCGATTACCGCGGCCTGACTGTTGCTGAAGTAACCGAGCTTCGTAACCAGTTCCGTAATGCAGGTGTAGAGTACAAGGTTCTTAAGAACACCATGGTAGCCCGCGCTGTAGCACAGCTGGGCATCGAAGGTGTGGAAGAGTACCTCAACGGCCCCACCGCAGTTGCCTTCGGCTATGAAGATGCAGTGGTACCCGCCAAGATCATCAACGAGTTCATCAAAAAGAGCAAGAAGACGGAGATCAAGTGCGGCATCCTGGACGGCAAAGTGCTGGACAAAGCAGGTGTTGTTGCTTTGGCAGACCTTCCCAGCCGCGAGGTGCTGCTGGCCATGGTACTGGGCACCCTCAATGCTCCCATCACCGGGTTTGTATCCGCTCTGGCGGGCATCCCCAAGAAGCTGCTTTATGCTCTCAACGCAATCAGCGAGAAGCAGGGCGCTTAACCTACACCGCCGCTTGACGGCACAATCAAATTAAAAAATCAAATTCTTATGGAGGAAATAAAAATGAACAAAGAGCAGATCATTGAAGCCATTGCCGCTATGAGCGTACTCGAGCTGTCTGAGCTCGTAAAAGAACTGGAAGACAAATTCGGCGTATCCGCTGCCGCTCCCGTTGCTGTTGCTGCTGCCCCCGTTGCTGCTGCTGCAGAAGCTGTTGAAGAAAAGACCGAGTTCGACGTAATCCTCAAGGAGATCGGCTCCGAGAAGATTAAGGTTATCAAGGTTGTTCGTGAGCTGACCGGCCTGGGCCTGAAGGAAGCTAAGGAAGTTGTTGACAACGCTCCCAAAGCCATCAAAGAAGGCGTTTCCAAGGAAGAAGCCGAGAAAGTTGCTGCCGCTCTGTCCGAAGTTGGCGCTACCTGCGAAATCAAATAAGTTATCGCTTATTGCATCAAAAAAGCCCTCGCTCAGCGAGGGCTTTTTTATTTGTTTTATTTTCCGAAGATCTCTGCCGCTTTTGCCATGCGCTCGGTCACAGGCACCCCAAAGGGGCAGTTGCCCTCGCAGCTTTTGCAGCCGATGCAGTCACTGCCATGGGCGCTTAAGCCGAGGTAATGTTCTTTCACGCTCTGGGGGATGCTGCCTTCCGCCGCCAGGGCCAAATCCAGGAACTTATTGACGGAGGCAATGTCAATCAAGCTGGGGCAGGGCAGGCAGTGGTTGCAGTACATGCAGTTCCCCTCCATGGAAAACCGCTTGGTGGCACTGAGGAAGGGGCTGTAATCCCGCTCGTTTGCATCGGCCTCTTCATAGGCCACAGAGCCGATGATATCCTCCACGCTGCGGTAGCCGCACAGTACGCTGGCAACAGCGGGGCGGGTGAGGCAGTAGTGGATGCACTGGCTGGTGGTCATGGCGGTTTTAAAGGGGGATAATTCGGCATTTAAGAGCTTGCCGGCCCCGTAAGGCTTCATTACCGTGATGCCCACACCGAGGCTCTCACAGGCTTTGTAGAGCTCCTGACGGGCGCTGTGGATGCCGTTGGCGTCGCCAAGGCCCTTTTCGCCGCTGATGAGTTCACCCACCGTGGTGGTCTCATCCATCAGATCATAGGCGGGGTTGATGCTGAACATCAGCACCTCGATGATGCCGCTCTTAATAAGCTTTAGTGCCGTTGCCGGGTCATGAGAGCTAACGCCGATGGCGCGGATGGTGCCATCCTTTTTAAGCTTCTGAGCGTATTCCAAAAGGCCGCTCTTTAACAGCCGCTCATAGTCCTCCGGGGTGTCCACATAGTGGATCATGCCCACATCCATGTAATCGGTATTCATGCGTTTCAGGATGTCCTCAAAGGCGATGCGGCTCTTTTCGGCATCCCGGCTGCGGTGGTACTGGCCGCCCTCCCAAATGGAGCCGATGTGCCCCTGGATGTGCATCTTCTGGCGCCGGCTGCCCAGGGCTTTGCCGATGTTGCTGCGCACGTTGGGTTCCGCCATAAAGCAGTCCATCATGTTGATGCCCCGGTCCAGGCACCCGTTTACGATGGCATCCACACGGTCAAAATCCATACCCTCCAAATGTTCTGCACCAAAGCCAACTTCGCTTACCATCATGCCGGTATTGCCCAGCGGACGATAGTTCATTTCAATACCCCCTCATGTTCACGTTATTTTCAGTATACCACGGCAGATGGGAGGGAACCTTGCAAAAGAAGAAAGAGAAATGAAAACTGTGATATGTTATACTGTGGTAAAGTGTAAAAGGCAAACCCGGGAAGATGGTTTTTCTGGACAGAAAAAACCCGCCGTGCTATCATATGCACCATAAAAACGGAGATTTGCTATGGGAGGAATAGAGATGCAGAAGATCCGCTTAGGTATCGTAGGTTACGGCAACATCGGCCGCGGGGTAGCCCAGGCTGTTCGTATGAATGATGATATGGAACTTGTGGGCATTTTCAGCCGGCGGGATCCCGCATCCGTCAAGCTGGATGCTGCAGATGTTGGCACCCCCGTGTATGCAGCGGCCGATGCAGAGAAGTTTCAAGATGACATCGATGTCATGATCCTCTGCGGCGGCAGCGCAACCGATCTGCCCGAGCAAGGGCCGGCTTATGCCAAACTTTTTAACACCGTGGATAGTTTTGATACCCACGCAAAAATCCCGGAATACTTCCCCAAAGTGGATGCCGCCGCAAAAGAGGCGGGGCATTTGAGCCTCATCTCCTGCGGGTGGGATCCCGGCCTGTTTTCCATGATGCGCATTTTAAGCGGCGCCTGTTTGCCCCAGGGCGAGGTTTACACCTTCTGGGGGGATGGTGTCAGCCAGGGCCACAGCGATGCCATCCGCCGCGTACCCGGCGTCAGGCACGCGGTCCAGTACACCCGCCCTTACCCCGAGGCGCTGGATGCCGTCCGCACCGGCGATTGCCCTAACCTCACCACCCGTCAAAAGCATTACCGTGAGTGTTTTGTGGTGGCGGAAGATGGGGCGGATACGGATGCCATCGAACAGGCCATCGTCACCATGCCCAACTATTTTGATGAATACAACACCATCGTCCACTTCATCACCATGGAAGAACTGCTGAGGGATCATGGCACCATGCCCCACGGCGGTTTTGTGTTCCGCTCCGGCAAGACGGATGAAAACAACAAAGCCATTGTGGAATTCTCCTTAAAGCTGGATTCCAACCCCCAGTTCACCGCCTCCGTACTGGTCACCTTTGCAAGGGCCGTATACCGTATGGCCAAGGAGGGGAATACCGGCGCCGTCAGCGTGTTTGATATCCCCTTACGGTACCTGTGCACCTTAAGCTATGAAGAACAGCGGGCAAAGCTGCTGTAACATCGTAAACAAAAACGGCGGATGTTTTGTCCGCCGTTTTTATATGAACAAAGAAAGGCTCCCTTGTGTAAAGGGAGCTGTCAGCGCAGCTGACTGAGGGATTGTTTTATGATGTGATCGATAGATTGACAAACACCTTCAAAGTTTTTGTTGATCTCATGATTGGTAATACGAAAGATGCGAAGTCCATAGCCTTCTAAATAGATGGTGCGCTCTTTGTCTTTTTCTATTTGCTGGTCTTCAAAATGTTGTGAGCCGTCTAACTCTATCACCACTTTTGCTTGGGCGCAGTAAAAGTCAGCAATATATCTACCAAGTATTTTTTTGGCGGGAAAAGCGGATGGGATAGGATCTTAAAAAATCGTACCATAGCCGTTTCTCTTCTTTGGTCATGTTGTTGTGAAGCTGTTTGGCATAGGGTACAAGGTTGTGGTTATGCTTGCGTTCCATACAATCCCTCCGTCACGGCTTTTGCCGTGCCACCTCCCTTTACACAAGGGAGGCTGACGATAAGCATTTGTCTTGATGCTATCATTGCAAAAACAGAATTACAAGAGTTTTCCTTTTGGTCAGTTTCAAAAGGAAAACATTCATTATTCCTTAGCTATTCTGCTATAAAAAAGCACCGGGCACGGATGTGCACGGTGCAGTTTTGTTTTTGAGGGAAGTATGAGGGGGACTTTTTTGAAAAAAGTCCCCCTCATTACTTTTAATTTGCTTTAAATTCTTCCCAGTAACGGGCGTAGATGGCCTCGTTTTCGCCAAGGTCCAAATAGACTTCGCAGCGCTCCAGAACCTCTTGGGGAGGATTGTAGGCAGCGTCGTTCTTGACGGATTCATCCATCAATTCCAGTGCGGCGGCGTTGGGGGTGGCATAGCCGATGTATTCGCTGTTGGCTTTGGCCACTTCAGCCTCGCACAGATAGCTCAAGAAGGTGTAGGCAGCATCCAGGTTTTCGCCCTGGCAGGAGTTGGTGATGACGATGCCGTCCACCCATACGTTGCTGCCTTCTTTGGGCACGGCGTAGGCCAATTCTTCGTTTTCGCCCATACAGAAGATGGCATCGCCGGAATAGACCACAGCCATGGCAGCACCGCCGTTGATCATGGTGGATTTGGCGTTATCCATCATGTAAGCCATAACCAGGGGCTTCTGCTCTTTTAAAGAGTTGATGGCGGCCTCCAGCTTGGCGGTATCGGTGGTGTTGACGCTTTCGCCCATGCGCTTTAAGGCAACGCCCATGGAATCCCGCACGCTGTCGTACATAACGATCTGGCCGGAGTATTTTTCATCCCACAGAATATCCCAGCTTTCCACGGGCTCTTTCACCATGGTGGTGTTGTAAAGAATGCCCACAGTACCCCACATGTAGGGGATGGAATACTTGTTTTCGGGGTCAAAAGCCATGTTCATAAAGGAGGGGGAGAGGTTCTCAAGGCCTTCGATGCGGTCAAGATCCAGCTCCTGCACCATATCCTCTGCGATGAGTTTTTCGATCATGTAGTCGGAAGGGAAGAGGATGTCGTACTCAGCGCCGCCTTCCAGCTTAGCCAGCATGGCCTCGTTGGAATCGAACATATCGTAGATCACGTTGATCTCGGGGTGCTCCGCCCGGAAATCAGCCAACACCTGGTCATCGATATAATCGCCCCAGTTGTAGATGCGCAGCGTTGCGGTGGTCTCGGTTCCGCCGCCGCATCCGGTCAAAAGCAGGGTGCATGCCATTACAAGGCACAGCATCAGCGTAAACATCTTTTTCATCTGGCGTGTTTCTCCTTTTCATTTTGGGCCCGGCTGCTGCGAATATTTACGATGAGCAGCAGGGTTACAATGCTCACAAAAATAATGGCCGACAGAGCGTTGATCTTGGGGCTGATACCCCTGCGCGCCATGGAATAAATGGCGATGGAAAGATTGTTGACGCCCTGGGTGGTAAAGTAGCTGACCACGAAGTCATCAATGGACAGCGTCAGCGCAAAGATGGCACCGGTGACGATGCCGGGCATGATCTGGGGGATGATGATCTTATAGATGGCCTTTGCGGGCTTGCAGCCTAAGTCCAGCGCAGCCTCGTAAAGGTTTTGGGGCATCTGGCGCAGCTTGGGCAGCACCGAGAAGATTACGTAGGGGATGTTAAAGGTGATGTGGGAAAGCAGCAGCGTGCCGTAACCCAAAGACACCTGGGCAAACAAAAACAGCAGCATCAACGAGATACCGGTGACGATATCCGGGTTGAGCATAGGGATGTAGGTCAACGTTTCCACCATGGAACGGGTGCGCCGCTTCATACTGTGGATGCCGATGGCAGCTAAGGTGCCGATGACGGTGGCCACAAGGGCGGATAGCAGGGCCACGCTTAAGGTGGTGGAAAGGGCCTGCATCAAAGTGGGGTCACGGAAGAGCTGCTCATACCATTTAAAAGAGAAGCCCGCCCATTTGCCCATGGTCTTGCCGGAGTTGAAGGAAAAGATGATCAGCGTTGCAATGGGGGCGTATAAAAACACCAGCACCAGGCCAAGGTAGCTGCGCTGCAGCAGTTTTTTCAGCTTCACCACAACACACCTCCATCGTCATCCCCCTGGTATTTGCGGAACAGGAAGGAGGATGCCAGCATCAGGATCATCATCACCAGGGAAAGGGTGGCGCCAAAGTGCCAATCCCGCATGAAGAAGAACTGGTTTTCGATGACGTCGCCGTACATCATAAAGTTGCTGCCGCCTAATAGCCGCGATACCGCAAAGGTGGTAACAGCGGGCATAAACACCATGGTGATGCCGCTGATGACGCCGGGCAAAGAGAGGGGGAACCGCACACGGCGGAACACATTCCAGCTGTTGGCGCCAAGGTCCTCTGCCGCCTCGATGAGGCCGCCATCGATCTTGGACATAGCGGAGTGGATGGGCAGGATCATAAAGGGCAGATAGTTATATACCAATCCCAGTATGATGGCAAAGCTGTTGTAAAGCAGCTTGGGGTTTTCAATGCCGAACAACCCTAAAAACTGATGCATGACACCGCCGCTGTCTAAAATGTTGATGAGTGCGTAGGTGCGCAGCAAAAAGTTCATCCACATGGGCAGCACAAACAAAATGACGATGAGGCTGCCTTTCTTAAAGTTTTTGCTGGTCAGGATCAGCGCAACGGGGTAGCCGATGAGCAGGCAAAGGATGGTTGCAATGAGGGCCAAATACACACTGCGGCCCAAAATGCCCATGTATAAAGGGTCAAAGGCCTTTACAAGGTTCTCTAAGGTAAACACAAAGCTGCCGTCCGGCGAGACCGCCGTCATGGCGTAATAGACGATGATGCCCAAAGGTACCAGGATGAACAGGGACATCCATAAAAGGTACGGGGCTGCAAAATAACTACGCTTCATAGTCTGCCGCGACCTCCAGTTCCTCTTCGGTGGCCAACGGCATATCGGAAAGCTTCATCACGTGGATGGCATCGGGCTCGATGTCGATGCCCACCCGTGCGCCCTCTAAAACAGCATCGGTGGAGTGGACCGTCAAAACCAGATCATCATTGATGCGCACCCGGATCTCGTAGTGGACGCCCATAAACAATATGGATTCCACCACGCCCTGAAGCATGCCCTTTCCTTCTGGGGTGATGTCAAGGTCCTCGGGGCGCAGGACGATCTCTACGTTTTCATCCTTCATAAAGCCGCCGTCCACGCAGACGAACTCCCGGCCTGCAAAGCTGCAGCGGTAGTCAGCGTGCATCACGCCGGGCAGGATGTTGCTCTCACCGATGAAGTCCGCTACATAGGCGTTGATGGGCTCGTTGTAAACATCCACCGGTGTGCCGATCTGCACGATGTGGCCCTTGTTCATGACTACCACGGTATCGCTCATGGTAAGGGCTTCTTCCTGGTCGTGGGTGACGAAGACAAAGGTGATGCCCAGCTGCTGCTGCATCTTTTTCAGTTCCAGCTGCATCTCCTTGCGCAGTTTTAAATCGAGGGCCGCCAAAGGTTCATCCAGCAAAAGGACCTCGGGCTCGTTTACAAGGGCACGGGCAATAGCGATGCGCTGCTGCTGTCCGCCCGAGAGGGATTCCACCTCGCGCTTTTCAAAGCCCGCAAGGTTTACCAGCTCCAGCATTTCCTTTACTTTTTTATCGATGAAGGCCTTATCCTTCTTTTTGATGTTCAGCCCAAAGGCGACGTTATCGTAAACGTTCATATGGGGAAAGAGGGAGTACTTTTGGAATACGGTATTCACCCGCCGCTTGTAGGGAGGTACATCGTTGATGCGCTCGCCCTCAAACAAAATATCGCCGCTG
The DNA here is from genome assembly GCA_015056185.1 of Clostridiales bacterium. GTDB lineage: Bacteria > Bacillota > Clostridia > Christensenellales > QAND01 > QAND01. The sequence goes on from SVGV01000035.1 coordinate 13,206, forward strand.
TCGGGCTTATCAAACCCGGCAATGAGGCGCAATAGGGTGGTCTTGCCGCAGCCGCTGGGGCCTAAGAGGGTCACAAACTCCTTGCGGCGTACATAAAGGTTGACCCCGTCCAGGGCCTTTTCCCCGTCGAAGGATTTCGTGATATTCACAAGATCGATGATTTTATCCGCCATGGTGATGATCCCCCAGTGTTAAAAAGTAGGTGGGCAGCTGACCCACAGGACTTTTGCCGTGCTCTTGCCCGGGTTTTGTATTTCGTGCGGGGCTCGGGCTGCAAAGTAAAAGGAATCTCCCTTTTTGACCCGGTAACGGTTGTTCCCTACGATGAGCAGGATGCTGCCCTGCAAAACATAGCCAAACTCTTCCCCTTCGTGGGGGTTATCCCGTCCGCCGGTACCGCCGGGGGAAAGGGTCAAAAGGATGGGCTCCATGGCATTGCGCTGGGCGGCGGTAATGAGCCATTCCACCTTGCTGCCCCGGTGTTCATCCTCGGTTTCAAAAATATCCGCTTCGGTATAAACGACTTTTTCATCGCCGTCTTCCGAAAAGAAGTCTTTTAGGTTGGTACCCAGGCACTCTAAAATATCCGTCAGTGTGGTGATGGAGGGAGAGGTCAGGTTGCGCTCCAGCTGGCTGATGAAGCTCTTGCTCAACTCTGCCCGGTTGGCCAATTCCTCCTGGGTCAAAGAAAGTTCCTGCCGCAATCGTTTGATTTTTTCGCCGATGTCCATTCCGCCACCCCCTGTTGGAGTATTGTAAACACAAAGTTCACTAACACTGAACTCAATAGCGTATCAATTAAAGCAAATTTATACACATAAGTCAATAGAATTACAACACAAAAACAGAAACAATGACCCCACTTGTAAAAAGACGGTTTTTTCCATATGATAAAGCCGAAAAAACAGCATGATAACGGGTGAAAACATGGCGGTTCGTTATAAAAGAGAAGAGTTTTATAAAGATGGATTGACTCTGGCAAAGGAGCTCATCGGCGCAAAGATCATCAGCAGCCTTCATGGCGAGACGACGGCGGGCATCATTGTGGAAACGGAAGCCTATATGGGCCGGGAGGATCTTGCTGCCCACAGCGCTCGGGGCAAGCGGGATGGCCGTACCCGTATCATCTACGGGGATGGCGGTTATGCCTATGTGCATCTCATCTACGGCATGTACCACTGCTTAAACGTGGTGGCAAACAGGGCAGAGGTACCCCAGTGCGTGCTGATCCGCGCCATCTACCCCACCGATGGGCTGGATGTGATGAAGCACCGCCGTAAGCAAAAGGGCATCCGCAATTTGTGTGATGGCCCCGGCAAAGTGTGTATGGCATTGGGGGTGGATCTCGGCTGCTACGGCATGGATCTGTGCGGGGAAGACCTGTTTATCGTAAAGGGCACGGCTTTGCCCACAGCGGCCACGGCACGCATCAATGTGGATTACGCAGGAGAAGATGCCCTGCTGCCTTACCGGTTCATCGCAACGGATCTTTCTTCTCTTGGCATCGAAGGGTATGAAAGGGATTATAAAAAGATGCTCCATTTAAAAGAACGGAAATAAAAAAGCCCGCCAAAGCGGGCTTTTTTTTATGTTGTTTATTTTTCCAGCAAAATAGCGGTCAGATCCATGGGATCCACGATCTCGCCATCTTTATAAGCGCGCATGTTGCCGGATGCGATCTCATCGATGAGGATGACTTCATCGCCATAGTAGCCGAACTCAAACTTGATGTCGTAGAGTTCCAGGCCTTTTGCAGCAAGCACATCTTTTACCACGCCGGCGATCTTCTGGGTCTCGGCCTTCATGGCATCGAACTGCTTGCGGGTCATGACGCCAAGAGCCTCCAGACCTTCGCAGGTAACAAGGGGGTCACCGCGGTCGTCATCTTTAAAGGTGGCTTCCACATAAGCATCCAGGGGAGCGCCCACTTCGATGTACTCGCCATAGCGGCGGATGAAGCTGCCAACGGCACGGTACCGGCAGATGACCTCCAGGCCTTTGCCGAATACTTTGGCGGGCAGTACTTCCATGGTGGCGTTGTCAAGGTCAGCCCCAACATAGTGGGTCTTGATGCCCTTTTCCTTCAATACTTCAAAGAACATCACGGAGACCTTTAAGTTTTCCAGGCCGATGCCTTCAATACTGAGGCCAACGGTATTGGCGCCGGGGTCGAATTTGCCGTTTTCGCCGGTAACGTCATCCTTGAATTTCAAGGAATAATGGCCGTTATCAAGGGCGTATACATCTTTGGTTTTGCCTTTGTATACCAGGTTCATGCTGCGTTCCTCCCTAATAGGCAACGGCATTCAGGCACCGTTTGCCGCAAAATCTTGATGTACTATTTTACCACAGGATGCGCCACGGTAAAATAGAAAGTGCAAAATTAAACCAATATTTTTCTTACGGGATTGCCGTGGGCGCGGATGGCCTTTTCCAAATCGGGCAGGGATAAAAACACCGTTGCGGTGTTGGTGTTGGGGTGCACGCCGATGATGGGGTACTGGTACAGGTCCTCATCCAGAATCACTTCCACCGTACAGGTGTCATCATTTAAAACCCCAAGGGGGGTGACGCTGCCCTTTAAAAGGCCTACATGTTTTAACAGCCGCTCTTCGCTGCCAAAGCTCAGCCGGCTGCAGCCCAGCTTTTCCCTTAACTCTTTTAGATCCACCTGCTTTAAGTGCTCCACCACCACAATATAGTGCTGTTTGCCGCTGGCGTTGCGCAAAAACAGGTTTTTTGCAATGCACTCATCCCCGGGAAGATGCAGGGCCAGCACCTCTTCAATGGTGTACACAGCCTCGTGCTCCGCTAAGGTAAAGGGGATGTTCAGGCCGTTCAAATAATCCACAACGGCTTTGATGGCGTCTTTGGGGTCCATGGTGTCCTCCGGGTTGATGATGGTATTATCTTACCCTCAGGCCCCTGCCTTGGCAAGGGCACAAAAAAGCAGGGGCGGCAAAACCACCCCTGCAGCTGTTTGTTATTCGGCTTTGCCGGAGGAACCCAGCACGTACTTCATCTTGTGTGCTACGACTTCCTTGATGGCGTCGCGGGCGGGGGAGAGGTACTGGCGGGGGTCAAAGTGGTCAGGATGCTCGATCAAATGACGGCGGATGCTGGCGGTCATGGCCAGACGCAGGTCGGTGTCGATGTTGATCTTGCAAACGGCCATGGAGGCAGCTTTGCGCAGAAGGTCTTCGGGGCAGCCTTTGGCGTCGCCCATCTTGCCGCCGAACTGGTTGATGATCTCAACGTATTCGGGCATGACGGAGGAAGCACCGTGGAGCACGATGGGGAAGTTGGGCAGACGGCGGGAGACTTCTTCTAAGATGTCAAACCGCATGCGGGGTTCGCCCTTGAACTTGTAAGCGCCGTGGCTGGTGCCGATGGCGATGGCAAGGCTGTCTACGCCGGTGGCGTTGACGAATTCTTCAACCTCGTTGGGGTCGGTGTAAAGGGCGTCGTCAGCGGCGACTTTTACATCGTCTTCCACGCCGGCCAGTTTGCCAAGCTCACCTTCAACGGTTACGTTGTATTTGTGGGCATATTCCACAACCTGGCGGGTCAGGGCGATGTTCTCTTCAAAGGGCAGGTGGCTGCCGTCGATCATAACGGAGGTAAAGCCGCCATCGATGCAGGACTTGCACAGTTCAAAGGAGTTGCCGTGGTCCAGGTGCAAACATACGTCCACACCGGTCTCCAGCATGGCAGCCTCGACCAGCTTCATCAGGTAGTTGTGGTTGGCGTACTTGCGGGCGCCGGCGGAAACCTGAAGGATAAAGGGGGATTTTTCTTCCTGAGCGGCAGCGGTGATA
>SVGV01000036.1 GCA_015056185.1 Clostridiales bacterium
TACCCCCTCTGACTGCCCGGGAGAAATGGCCAAACATTCGCAAGGCGTTTTAACAAACGCCATTGCTCACAGGCCATCTCCCCCGGACTCCCTACAGCGGAATTGCATCATTCAAATGCAACTACCTAATTAAATCATCTGTTTACATTGCTGTGTAAACACGAAAGATTTTTCAACATACCTCCCTGCCGGGGCAGTGAAACTGCACCGGCAAAAAACAAAAGCAGGATGCACCGTAGGTGCATCCTGCCACTTAAAGTTTTTGAAGATTCCTAAGAAACTTTTTACAAAAAAGTTTCTTAGGCCCCCGGAGGGTCGCCGAAGGCAAAGAAAAAACCCCTAACGAAATCTCAATCCGTCATGATCTGGTTCATCCAGCTGCCCCGCTTGACCAGCACATAGCCGATGACGCATTTGAGTGCTTCCACCAGCTGGCATAGGAAGTACAAGGGCACGATGGGTATTTGGGTAAAATAGGTCAGCACATAGGCGCTGCCGAAGTTGCCCAGCCACACAAATCCGCTGTCAAACACCGATGTAATGATGGTCTTGCCGCCGCTGCGCAGGGTGTAGTAGGTGGCGTCCACAAAGGCACGCAGAGGAGTGCGCACCGCCTCGCCCAGGATAAACCACATGGCAAGGTCTTTTACCTGGGCGGTGGTGTTGTAAAGCTGGGGGAACAGGGGAGAGATGGCTGCCATCATGGCTGCTACCCCAAGGGAGATCATCACAGAAAACGCGATCATCTTGGTGTCGGCATCCCGGGCGGCATCCATATCACCGGTGCCCAGCAGACTGCCCACCACGATGCCGACGGATACGCCCACGCTCTTAAAAATCACACTGATAAGGTTGCTTAAGGTGGTAGCGATGTTGATGCCCGCCACCACGGCCAGCCCGTGGACGCTGTAGGTCTGGTTGATCATGGTCATGCCCACGCTCCACAGCGTTTCGTTGATGAGCAAAGGCGTGCCCTTTGCGATGACCTGCTTTGCAAGGCCCCCGGGCACCTTCATGCTGCGGTATACGCCGTGGATGAAAGGCACCTCTTCCACATGGGTGTGGGTCCATCTTGCCATGAGGCCCATCTCCACAAACCGGCTGACCACCGTGGCCCATGCGGCTCCTGCCACCCCCAAAATGGGGATGAGCAAAAAGTTGAGCCCTACGCTTAACACAAGGGCCGCGATGCCCGCCCGCATGGGCACCACTGTTTCCTTCACTTCCCTTAGCGTACTGCTGTACACCTGGCCGATGGCATAGGGGATGAACCCGATGAGCATGATCAAAAGGTATTGATAGCCCTCCGAGAGAGCCAGATTCAGGTTGCCGCCATCGCTGCTGCCCTGCAAAAAGGCGGAGATCAGCGGTGTGCCCATAAACCCAAACACAGCCATCACCAAAAGGGTGAGGGCAATGCATAGAATAAACTTGATGCGGAACACGCTGCGGATGCCGTCCTGATCCTTGCGGCCAAAGAGCTGGGCCCCAAAGATGCCCGCCCCGCTCACGGCCCCAAAGATGCACATATTAAAAATGGTGATCAGCTGATTGGCGATGGCCACACCGCTCATTTGCTCGGTGCCCAGCTGGCCCACCGTCACATTGTTTACAAGGGTAATGAGGTTGGTGATGCCGTTTTGCACCATAATGGGCACCGAGATCTTCAGCACCATGCTGTAAAATGCCCTGTCGCCAATCAGCTTATTTTTCAGCCCCATGGGTTTGCCCCCTTCCTCTTTCCATACAGTAAGGTTGTAATACACCGGGCGGGGGGATGTCAAGCGGAAAGGAAAAAAATTGGAGGTAGTCACAACTAACCATATGTGTTATAATAATACCAAATAGAAAAAGGAGGTACCCCTTATGGGCATATTAGGTGTAAGTGAAGGCACCGCAGTATTACAGGGGCTGCTATCCTTCTTTTCCCCCTGTGTACTGCCGCTTTTGCCGGTTTATCTTTCCATCCTGGGTATGGGCGCCTCGGGCGACCGCAAAAAGGGATGGCTGTTCTACAACGGTTTACTGTTCTGCATCGGCCTTAGTGCGGTATTCATCGCGCTGGGTGCGGTGGCTACGGGCCTTGGCCAATTCCTTGTAAAAAATCTGGATGTGATCTGCAAGATCGCAGGCGCCCTTGCTGTTATCATGGGTCTGCTTACCATCTTCAGCCACAAGATCCCCTTCTTTAACCGGGAAAAACGGCTGGAGGTGGACCGTGCCCCCGGCCTTGTGACCTCTCTTTTGATGGGTATGGCCTTTGGCTTTGGGTGGGTGCCCTGCATTTCCGCGCCCCTTACCAGCATCCTGCTTCTGGCATCTGCCAGCGCTACCATGGCACGGGGCATCTGGCTGCTCGTATGCTACTCTCTGGGGTTCTGCGTACCCTTTTTGTTCTGCGCCGCATTTGCAGGTGTGATGCTGCGTAAAGTGCAGGTATTAAAGAAGTATGCAGGCGCCATCCGCATCGCTTCCGGCGTGCTGATGATCCTCATGGGCATCCTGCTCTTCAGCGGGATGCTGAGCCAACTGATTGTTTAGGAGGAACGATGAAACGATTATTCTATTTGGCGTTTAGCCTTTTGTTGATATTGGCGCTGACGGGCTGCGGTTCCCCCCAGCCTGAAGCGGAACTGAGCGAAAATGAACAGCTCTACCTGCAGATCATGGAAAAGACCCCTTTACCTGAGTGGGTAGTGCTGGATGAAAACGGTGATGAAACGGTGCTCCGCACGGAGGACGGAACGTTTATGGTCATCAATCTGTGGGCATCCTGGTGCGGCTACTGCATCCACGAGATCCCCTATCTTAACGCTGCTGCAGATATGGCGGGCGACGATGTGCACTTTGCCGCTTTAAATGTACTGGACAGCGCCTCTGCGGAATACACCTACGACGAGATCGCAGATGCGTGGAGCGCAATGGATGACCTGGGCATTGAATTGACGGGGTATGTGGACCACAAAAGTGAGGCGGCAGCGGGGCTGTATTTGCGCAGTGTCCCTATGACGCTGTTTGTGGATGGCGAAAACAACATCCGTCTGCGCTACCCCGGCGCATTTTCCTCAGCGGAAGAGATCATGGAGTGGCTTTCCTATGTGCAAAAATATGCCGACTGATGTGCCCATTTACCATGACGAGCGGCTGGATGATCTGCAGCTAAAAGGCCTAAAGATCATCCAGAAGCCCAACGCCTTTTGCTTTGGCACCGATGCGGTGCTGCTGGCCCATTTTGCCCGGGCAAAAAAGACCAGCCGTGTGCTGGATCTCGGTACCGGGGGCGGCATTTTGCTGCTGCTCATCCACGGGCATTACGGCACCACCAGCCTTCGCGGGGTGGAGATCCAGCCGGATATGGCAGAGCTTGCCCGCCGCAACATGGCGCTGAACGGCTTAACAGATGCCGTCATTTATGAGGGCGATTATAAAGCCCACGGCGAGGCCTTTTTAAAGGGCAAGTTTGATCTCGTGGTGGCCAACCCCCCTTACATCAAAGTGGGGGCGGGGGAAGGCCGTGAGGAAAGCCATCATTACATCGCCCGCCATGAGGTGGCCGCTACCTTGGATGACGTGGTGGCGGCGGCATCGGCTGCCCTCAACGCAGCGGGCCGCTTTTGCATGGTCCACCATCCCCAGCGCCTCAGCGAGATCATTTTGACCATGGTAAAACACGGCATTGAGCCCAAGCGGCTGCAGATGGTCCAGCCCCGCTGGGATAAAGCCCCCAACCTTATGCTCATCGAGGGCATCCGCGGGGGCAAAAGCGGTATGCGCATGGAGCCCACCCTTTCGGTGTACGATGCTGACGGCGCCTATACCCCTGAGATGCTGAAGATCTACGGGAGGGAAGGATGAACAACATCAACTACCAGCGGAAGATGGAAGATGTGATAAATCGCCTTGGGGATCGTAAACCCCGGTTGCTGCTCCAATGCTGCTGCGCCCCCTGCGCTAGCGCCGTACTGGAGCGGTTGGCCCCTCATTTTACCCTTGGTTTGTATTTTTACAACCCCAACATCGCCCCTTATGAAGAATACCTGATCCGCAAAGAGGAGCTATGCCGTTTGGTGGGCGAGATGGGCATCGAGGCGGAGTTGATCGATGCCCTCTATGACAGCGATGGTTTTTATGCCATGGCAAAGGGGTTGGAGGATGCCCCCGAGGGCGGCAGCCGGTGCATGGGGTGTTTTGATCTGCGGCTGTCTGCCACGGCCCAAGCTGCAAAGGATTGGGGCGCCGAGTATTTTTGCACCACCCTTTCCATCAGCCCGTTAAAAAGTGCCGGGGCAATCAATGCCATCGGCGAGAGGATCGGGCAGCAGGTGGGCGTCAATTGGCTGCCATCGGATTTTAAAAAGAAGGGCGGTTACCAGCGCAGCATTGAGCTGAGCCGGCAGTACCGCCTTTACCGCCAAAACTACTGCGGGTGTGAGTTTTCCCGCAGGGCGGGGGTTTCAATTTTTTAGGGGGAACGTTTTGTTTGCCTCCGGCGGCTTAGGAACTTTTTTCAAAAAAAGTTCCTAAGAACCTCAAAAAACGATGTTTGCACCGTGCACATTCGTGCCCGGTGCTTTTTTGTGTAAATGGCCGATGCACCTATCGGTGCCTCGGCAGGGAGTGGGTTAGATTTTTTGTGGAGTGTACATAGTGGAGGTAACTTTGGCTTCTTCGCATCGCTCAGAATGACAGGAAAACAAACTTTAGAGAACATTGCTAATCGAACATGGTTTTTACTCTGTCGTTACCATGCAACATTTCCTACAGGGGGTCCATAGGGGGAATGAAAACATGAACGAGCATAGCGAGTGAATGTTCCATTCATTCCCCCTGTGTCGTTTTAAGGGGGTTACGGGGGTGCAGGGGAACCGGAGCCAAGCGCGCGGAGCGATGAAGCGAGGCGTAGGTTCTGTGAGCAAAGGAGGATGCGCAGCAGCCGACTATTGCGAACAGTGGGGCGTAAGCCTAAGGGGGGAACTCGAAATCCCCCCTGGCCCGCCTGCAAAGGGGCTAAGATTGAATCTGGCGTTGTTTTTTTCTTTGAGGTGTTCGCACAAAACAAACCCCGCAACTAAAGATGTTACGGGGTCGTTGTACATTATTCTTATATAAACCCTATGCGCCGCGCACATGGGTGCAGGCTCAGCCTGCTGCTTGCGGCGTGGCTCCGGCCACTGCCCCGGTACCGCTGGGTTAACAGCCTGTATCACCACTGCCCTCCGCCCGCGGCGTGGCTCCGGCCACTGGCCGGTGCGTTGCCACATGTCAGCGGCGACTCGCCGCCCTGCTTATACTTCCCGGATCTCCACCTGTTTTAATAGGGCGGTAAAATCCTCTTTGCGCACCAATTCGGTGCCGGGGGTCATAATGGCTGCCGTAGCGGCGGCCACCGCATAGCGGAAGCAATAGGTAAGGTCCATCCCTGCCGCATCGGCTGCGGCAAAGGCGCCCACCATGGAATCCCCTGCGCCTACGGTGCTGTTCACCTTAACGGGGATGCCGGGTGCGTACAGGCACTGCTTGCCATCCGTAATAAACGCGCCCCGGTCCCCTAAGGACACCATCACGATGCCCACGCCCTTTTCGATGAGGGCAAGGGCCGCGCGCTTTACATCATTCAGGTCCTCCACCTTACGGCCCAGCATCAGTTCCAACTCAAACTGATTGGGTTTGATGAGGTAAGGCTCTTCCAAAAGTGCCTGGCTCAAGCGATCCCCCTCGGCATCCACGATGCACTTGATGTCCGGGTTGGCCTCCTTGGCCATGGCCATGAGCTTGCGGTAGGTACTGGTTTCGCACCCGGGGGGCATGCTGCCCGTAAACACCATGGTGGTGCTCTTCTTGGCGTATTTGTGGATGAGCCCCCGCATTACGCTTTTTGCGTGATCCGTCACACTGGGCCCGGGCTCGTTGATCTCGGTGGTGATGCCCTTTTCCCGGTCCACCACCTTTAAGTTGATGCGCACCGCCCCGCCAATGTTGACGAATTCGGACTTTACCTCGCCCCGCTCCATCTTCTCTTTGACGACGCCAAAGCCATCGTGGCCGGAAAACCCGATGCAGCTTGCCTCCACACCCAGGGTGGATGCCACTACCGCCACGTTGATACCCTTGCCGCCGCCATCTTCACGCACAGCCTGTACCCGGTTCATGCCGCCGTAGCAAAAGCCGTCTATTTCCAAAGTTCGGTCGATGCTGGGGTTCAAACACACCGCTGTAACCATCGCCTTCGCCTCATTTCCTAAAAGGTTCTGTTTACATATTATATACCCGGGGGCACAAAGGTGCCAGTGTTCTTTTCTATCTTGGATGATTGTGGTAAAATAACCTGTATTCTTTGGAGGTGTCAGTATGAACGTCATAGACGTACATTTACATTTTTTTGAGCGGGGCGATGGCAACGAAGGCCCCATCCGCCCGCGTGTACAGCAGATGATGAAGGACGCCGGTGTTGCTTTGGCCATTGCCATGGGCAGCGGCCGGCCGGAATACAAAGAAAACCCGCCCAGGGTCATCGAGCCCCTGCTGCCCTATATGGATGAACCCTTGGATCTGGACAACTACAACTTTTTGCCCAACACTGCCTATTGCGCGGGCATCAACCCCAACGGCCTTTGCAAGGAAAACTTAAAGGCCAGTATGGATGCCTTTGCAAAGGCCCTTAAAACCGACCATTGCGTGGGGCTCAAGGTGTATGCGGGGTACCAGTTCTTTTATGTGAATGACCCCATCTACCACCCCTTTTACGAATTGGCGGAGCACTACAACGTGCCCGTGGTCATCCACACCGGAGATACCGCCAACCCCGCCGCCAAGGTGAAGTATTCCCACCCCCTTACGGTGGATGACGCCGCGGTGGACTTCCCCCGGGTGCAGTTCGTCATGGCACACTACGGCAACCCCTTTATCATCGAAGCTACCGAGGTGGCAAAAAAGAACCCCAATGTTTCCATCGACCTTTCCGGTATGGCGGTGGGGGAGATCGGCCCTGAGGATTTTTCCGCCCGGTACGGCGGCTATGTGCAGCATCTGCGCACCTGGATGGCCTATCTGGATGCCTATGAAAAGCTCATGTACGGTACCGATTGGCCCCTGGCCGATATGCAGAGCTATTTAAGGCTGATGCAGTCCATCGTGCCGGAGCAGCACCACAAAGCAGTCTTTTACGAAAATGCCCTAAGGGTTTTTAAAAAGATAAACCCTCTTTTGAACCAAGGAGAATGACATGGCAAAGAACATTACCGTTATTGTAGGCAGCCCCAGGAAGAACAGCAGCTCTGTACTGCTGGCCCGGGCCTTTCAAAAGGGTGCGGAGGCGGCCGGCCATAAGGTAAATTTGATCGAGCTGTGGAACAGGAAGATCAGCGGGTGCATCGGCTGCTACGGCTGCAAAAAAACGGGCCGCTGCGTCTTACAAGATGACATGCAGCCCATCTACGATGCCCTTTATCAAAGCGATGCTTTATTGCTCAGCTGCCCCGTGTACTATTTTACCTACCCCGCCCAGGTAAAAGCGGTGATCGACCGGTTTTTTGCCTCGGCTAACAACCCCTTTCCCATCAAAGAGGCTGCCCTTTTGCGGGTGTGCGCCCATGGGGATGCCACGGGCGGCCATAGGATGGATGATGAGTTTCATGCCCTGTGCCGGTATTTTTCCTGGCAGAACCGGGGTACCATTGCGGCCTTTGGCGTATGGGACCCCCATGAGCTTGCGGGTAACGACGCTTTGAACCGGGCAGAAGAACTGGGTAAAACCATGTAAAAGGCAGGGGGGAGACCCCTTGCCTTTTTTGCATCCTGCGGGAAACTCCTTGTAAACCCGGGGGTTTTCCACCATAATAACCCTGTACGGCATTTGCCGTTTAAGGAGCAAACCATGGCACAACTGGTATACATTGTAGATGACGAAGCCCACATTTTGCAGCTGGTATCCTTAGGTTTGCAGGATGCAGGGTTTGAGACCAAGGCGTTTTCCGATGGTGAGAGCTTTTTGCGCGCCATCGACAAGCGCCTGCCCCATGCCGTGGTGCTGGATTGGATGATGCCCCAGCCCGATGGCATGGCCCTTTTGCGTATGTTGCGCACCCGGGAGGATACCCGCCCCCTGCCCATTTTGATGCTCACCGCAAAAAACGAGGAGTTTGACCGGGTGCTGGGGCTGGAAGTGGGCGCCGATGATTATATTGCAAAGCCTTTTTCCGTAAAAGAGCTGGGTGCCAGGGTCAAAGCGGCACTGCGCCGGGGGGAATACCTGAGCCAGAAGCCAAAGGCAAATAAAACCCTTTGCCACGGCAACCTGGTGATGGATCTGGAACGGCACAAGGTAAAAAAAGGGGATGAGACCATCGAGCTTACCCTGAAGGAATTCCAGATCTTAAAAACCCTGATGGAAAACAAAGGCCGCGCCTTCAGCCGGGATATGCTTTTAGATGCCGTCTGGGGGGTGGATTACTACGGCGACGGCCGCACGGTGGATGTGCACATCCGCTACCTGCGCCAAAAGATCGAGGATACCCCCGATGAGCCGAAGTACATCTTAACGGTGCGGGGCGTGGGCTACCGCTTTTGTGAGGAGGAGCCAAAGCTATGAGGCGTCAGCTGCTCCGCGGCTCCGTTTTTACCGTTATCATCGCTTTGCTTACCGCCTTCATCCTGGTGTTTACCCTCTTTGATGGCATGTATGTGAGCATGGCAAAATCCGAGATCACCAATGTGCTGAGCCTCCTTTCCGCTTCCTACCGGGAGGGGGAGGATCCGTCTGCCTATTTAAGGGATAGCCACAAGGCCCTTACGGGGAATACCCCGGGCAGCTACCGTTTGACCATCATCGATGCCGCAACAGGCACCGTACTGGCAGAAACCGAGCCGGGCGCTGCCGCCATGGACCACAGCACCCGCCCGGAGGTGCAGTCCGCCATCCAATCCGGCATGGGGGAGAGCACCCGACGCAGCGACACCACGGGGATGGAATACCTGTACATTGCCTTAAAGGCGGATGGTTTGATCTTCCGGGGGGCGAAACCCCTTTACGAGGTCTACGCCATCCGCACCACTTTGATGCTCATGTGCATCGTGGGGCTGATGGCGGGCATCGTGGCGGCCCTGCTGCGCTCTCGTCACTGGGCCAACAAGGTGGTAAAGCCGGTGGAAGAACTGACCCGCGCCGCAGCCGAATTAAAGGAAGGCGGCGGCTTTGCCCGGGTCTCTCCCGGCCCTGATGAGATCGGCGTACTGGGCGAGGCTTTTAACGATATGGCAGCGGCCCAGGCAACGGCCATGTACCGCTTAAAAGAAAAGCAGACCCAGCTCAGCGGCGTATTGTACAGCATTTTGGATGGGGTCATCGCCGTGGATGAACGGGGCCGTGTGCTGTTTTTTAACGACCACGCTTTGGATCTCCCCGGTTTTGAGGGCATTTTGCTCAATGTTCCCCTCCATGGCACCGCCCCCTTAAATGAACTGCACAATTTACTGATGGATACCATCCGCAAAGGTGAGGCGGCAAAAACCACCTTGAGCTTAAAGGGCGGGGAGGTAGAAGCAGAGGTACACACCACCTGCTTAAATATTGAAGAAAAGCCTATGGGCGCCGTGGCGGTGGTGCGGGATGTGACTACTTTGCGCAAACTGGAACAGATGCGCAAAGAGTTCGTCTCCAACGTGACCCATGAATTAAAGACCCCCCTCACCTCCATCCGGGGGTATGTGGAACTGTTAAAAACCGGCGAGCGGGATGCACCCACCCGCCAAAGCTTTTATGATATCATCGATATCGAGTCCGAGCGGCTCCATGCCCTCATCGAGGATCTTCTGCAGCTTTCCGAGATCGAAAACGGCAGGGATGACCCCCGCACCATGGTGGCCCCCCTTACCCAGGCGCTGATGGATATGGAGCGGCGCTTTCGCCACCGGGGGGAAAGCATCGAGTTTACCATCCAAAGGGAAGATGGTATCCTATTGCAGATGAACCCGGTGCGTCTGCTCCAGCTGCTGACGAACCTCATCGATAACGCATTTAAATACAATACCCCCAACGGCAGCGTTGCCATTAGAGCAAAAAAAGATGGCGAACACTGCATCTTAACGGTGGCGGATACGGGCATTGGCATCCCCAAGGCGGAGCAGGAGCGCATCTTTGAGCGGTTCTACCGGGTGGATAAGGGCCGCAGCCGTGCCATGGGCGGCACGGGGCTGGGCCTTGCCATCGTCAAGCACATTGTGCTGAGCGTGGGCGGCACCATAGAGGTTGCAAGCGTCCCCGGCGAAGGCACCACCTTTACCCTGACCCTGCCCCTTTTTGAAGGGAACCTGTAAAAAGCGGGAGTTCTTATGTATAATAGGTCCAAAGGAGAATACCATGGAGTTTCTTGTAAAGCCCCCCGTTGAGGCGGAATTACCCAGTATAGCTGCTTTGTATGAAGAGGCCGCGGCCTTTCAAAAGCAAAACGGCATCGTACAGTGGCAGCCGGGCATCTACCCCACCATTGAAGTGGCAAGGGATGCTCTAACAAAAGGCATCCTCTACGGTTTTTATGTGGATGGTACCCTTGCCGGCACCTATATTTTAAACCCCATCCAGGGGGATCTTTATGACAGCGTTAATTGGGGTTACCCCGGCACCCCCATGACGGTCCATGCCATGGCGGTGAGCAGCGCTTACCGGGGCAAGGGCATCGCCTCACGGGCGATGGCCGCGGCGGAAGAGATCGCCATCAAAGAGGGCAAAGAGGTGATGCGCATCGATACCAACAGCGCCAACCGGTTTGCCCAGGCACTGTTTTTGCGCAGCGGCTACCGCTTTGTGTGCCCGGTGATCTTCAGCCACCGTGAGCCCCCCCACCAGACCTATTACTGCTACGAAAAGAAACTGGAGAGATCGGAATGAAAGACGGATTCATCACCATTGCTGCAGCCAACCATCCCCTTCGGGTGGCAGACCCTGCCTATAACGGTGCCGCCGCACTGCAGACCATCAAAAAAGCGGCGGATGGGGGCGCATCCATCGTGGTGCTGCCCAGGCTTGGCCTGACCGGCGCCACCTGCGGCGATCTTTACCGCCAGCAGGCCCTGTGCGCAAGCGCTTTGGATGCGCTGATGCTGCTTACCCAAAACACCCGCAGTTTGAACATCCTGGCCCTGGTGGGCCTGCCTGTCCGTGTGGGGCAGCAGGTGTATGACTGCATGGCCGCCATCTACGGCGGTAAGGTGCTGTGGCTGCGCCCTGCAAAGGCCCCTGCAGCTCCCTTTACCCCCGGCATGGCAAAAGGCACCTGCCATTTGGGGGAAAGTGACATCCCCTTTGGCTATGATCACCACCTGACCTTCCCCGCCATGGGCGGCCTTTGTGCCGAGATCGCCTGTTTGGATGAAGGCAGCCGTGCCCCCCTGGTGCTCATCCCCGATGCCTCTTTGTGGCGCAGCGGCAGCACATGTTTGGAGGATCTTCGTGTGATGAGCCGCATCCATGGCAATGCTGTGGTCTACGCCGCCGCCGGGGTGGGGGAATCCACTTCAGTAGGTGTGATGGATGACCGCTGCGCCATCATGGAACAGGGCGAGTGCCTTGCCATGGGCGAATTGTTCGCGGGCGGCATGGTGCTAAGCCAGATCGACGCCCAGCGTTTACAGGGCACCGCCGCCGGCGAAGGCATCCCGGTGGATCTGCCCATGAAGGATAGCAAACTGACCCGCAGTTTTGATGCCATGCCCTTTTTGCTGCCGGCGGGGGATGTACCCGCCGCAAAAGAACTGCTGCTGGCCCAGGCCCACGGCCTTGCCGCCCGGCTGACCCGTTCTTACAGCCGCCGCCCCGTCATCGGGGTTTCCGGCGGGGTGGATTCCACCCTGGCGCTGCTGGTGGCGGCAAAAGCGGTGGAGCTTTTAGGCCAAAGCACCTATGATGTACTGGCGGTTACCATGCCCTGCTATGGCACCAGCAGCCGCACCTACCAAAACGCCCTGGCTCTGTGCAAGGCCCTTCAGGTGGAATTGCGGGAGATCCCCCTGGGCGATGCGGTCACGGGGCATTTGAAGGATATCGGCCATGATGGCGTCACCCAGGATGCCGCCTATGAAAACGCCCAGGCCCGGGAGCGCACCCAGGTGCTGATGGATCTTTCCAATATGGAAAAGGGCCTGGTCGTGGGCACCGGCGATTTGAGCGAACTTGCCTTAGGCTGGGCCACCTACAACGGCGACCATATGTCCATGTATTCCGTCAACGGTAATTTGCCCAAGACCCTCATCCGCCAGGTGCTTCTGCTGCTGTGTGAAGAGGCGGAATATGCCGATGCCGCACCCTATATCAGGGATATTGTGGATACCCCCGTCAGCCCGGAATTGCTCCCCGGTAAGGATGGGGAGATCGCCCAGATCACCGAAGAGGTGGTGGGCCCCTACGAGCTCCACGATTTCTTCCTGTACTACCATCTGCGCTTTGGCTTTGCCCCTAAAAAGATCGCCCGTATGGCGGCCCGTGCCTTTACCGGCCGTTACGATGAAGCTACCATCTTAGGCTGGATGGAGCTGTTTTATAAGCGGTTCTTTGCCGCCCAGTTCAAGCGCTCCTGCCAGCCCGATGGCCCCACGCTCCTTTCTGTGGGCCTCTCCCCCCGGGGCCAGTGGAATATGCCCAGCGACGCATCTTCCGCCATTTGGCTGGGTAACCTGGAATAACAAACAAAAGGGATGCACATAAAGTGCATCCTTTTTTTTATTATTTATCAGATTGCGTTTATAGAAATAAAGTTGAAGGCGCAACCATCCGGTGCTATAATGCCGTTATCTTCGGGAAATACTGCCTAACAGAAAGCAGGTGGCACATGAAGCAGTTGCTTCCCTTTATTAAAAAATACAAATGGCCCTTTTTGCTGGCACCCATCCTCCTGGTGGTGGATGTCATTGCAGAGATGTTTTCGCCCCTGCTCATGAGCAGCATTGTGGATGTGGGCATTGCCAACAGCGATGTAAACCACATCCTGCGCATGGGGCTTTTGATGGTGCTGTTGTGCATCGTTTCCGTCAGCACCAATGTGTTAAGCGTGGTGTTTGCGGCCAAAGCCAGCCAGGGCATGGGTGCAGAGCTGCGCAAAGCCCTGTTTTGTAAGATCCAGTCCTTTTCCTTTGGGGATATCGACGGGTTTTCCACCAGCTCCCTCATCACCCGTTTGACCAACGATGTTGCCACGGTGCAGCAGACCGCCATGATGGTCACCCGTATGATGGTGCGGGCTCCCATCACCATGGTAACGGCCCTCATCTTCGCTCTTACCATCGATGCCCAGCTTTCCCTCATTTTACTCATCGCCATCCCGCTGCTGTTTTTAGTGGTGGGTCTGCTCATCAAAAAGGCCTTCCCCCTATTTGGCAGGATGCAGCAGCGGCTGGATAACCTAAACCGGGTGGTCCAGGAAAACCTCACGGGTATCCGGGTGGTCAAATCTTTTAACCGCGCCAAGGAAGAAGAAAAGAAGTTTGAAAAAGCCAACGGTGAATTGACGGATACCGCCATCAAAGCCATGGAGATCATCACCCTGGCCATGCCCGTGGTCATGCTCATCTTAAACCTTGCGGTGGTGGCGGTGTATTGGTTTGGCGGCCATAAGGTGGCCTTTGGCACCCTTTTGCCCGGTGAGCTCATCTCCTTTAACAGCTACATCACCCAGGTGCTTATGAGCATGATGATGCTCTCCATGTCGATTATGATGTTCGCCCGCTCCCGGGCATCCTTGAGCCGTGTTTCTGAGGTGCTCAATAAAGAGGCTTCCATCACCGATGGCCCCAATGAGGATGCCATAGTTACCTTTGGCAAGGTGGAATTTAGGGATGTTTCCTTCCGCTATGGGGAGGATGCCGAAACCGATACCTTAAAAAACATCACCTTTACCGCATTCCCCGGCGAGACGGTGGCCATTGTGGGTGCCACGGGCAGCGGCAAATCCACCCTGTGCCAGCTCATCCCCCGCCTTTACGATGTAACTGGGGGCAGCATCCTCATCGATGATGTGGATGTACGCAGCTATACGTTAAAGAATTTAAGAGAGGGCATCAGCATGGTGCTGCAGACCAACACCCTTTTTAGCGGCACGGTGGAAAGCAACCTGCGCTGGGGCAGCGATGCCGCCGGTGAAGATGCCTTAAAGCAGGCGCTAAAAGATGCCCGGGCCGATGAATTTGTGGAAAAACTGCCCGAAGGCACCTTAGCCCAGGTGGAGCGGGGCGGTTTAAACTTTTCCGGCGGACAGCGCCAGCGGCTGTGCATCGCCCGCTCCCTCGTCCGTGATCCCCGTATTTTGATTTTGGATGACAGCACCAGCGCGGTGGATACCACCACCGAGGCCGCCATCCGCAAAGCATTAAATGAAAACCACCCCAATACCACGGTGTTCCTGGTGGCCCAGCGCATCAGCTCCGTCCGCGGGGCAGACCGCATCCTGGTGCTGGATGACGGCACCATCGCAGAAAGCGGCACCCATGAAAGTCTCATGGCGGGGGGCCGCATCTACCCCGAGATCTACCGTTCTCAGCTGAAGGGAGGGGAGCAGGATGCAGAATAACCGCCAAGGCCGCGGCCCCATGGGCGGTCCGCCCCACGGTGGGCCCATGGGCGGCAGGGGCAGGGCCATCATTAAGCCCAAGGATGCCAAGGGTACCATCCGCCGCCTGCTCCGCTATTTAAAACAGGGCCTCCCCATGATCATCCTTTCCCTTATCATGGTGGTCATCAGCACCCTGTGTTCACTGGGGGCGTCCTACCTCATCCGCCCGCTGATTAACGATTACATCCTCCCTGGCAACTTCGGGGGCCTGGCGGTGATGCTCTTGTGCATGATCGCCTTGTATGCCATCGGCGCAGGGGCAACCTATTTGCAGAACATCGTGCTCAACAGGGTTTCCCAGCGGATGATCCGCACCATGCGTGAGGACCTCTTTTGCCATATGGAGACCCTCTCCATCGGGTATTTTGATACCAACGCCCATGGGGATTTAATGAGCCGCTTCACCAACGATATGGATACCATCAGCAACACCCTGTCTGGTTCCCTGGTGCAGATCATCAGCAGCGGCATCACCTTTGTGGGCCTCTTTACCCTGATGCTCATCATCAGCCCCGTATTAACGGGGGTGACTGTGGTGATGCTGCCCGTGCTGTTCCTCCTGGTGGGCAAGCTGATGAAGCAGAGCCGCAAGTATTTTGCGGCCCAGCAGGCATCCTTGGGTAAGCTTAACGGCTACATTGAAGAGATGATCGAGGGCCAGAAGGTGGTCAAGGTGTTCTCACGGGAGGACACCCTAATGGAGGAGTTTGCCCATATCAATGAAGAGCATCGGCAAAACGCCACCCGGGCACAGATCTTCTCCGGCATTGCCATGCCCATCGTGCAGAATTTAAACCTGGTCAACTACGCCTTTACGGCGGCCATCGGCGGCCTATTGGCTGTGGGCGGCATGCTGGATATCGGCGGCCTTGCGGTATTTTTAGGGTACAGCCGCCAGTTTTCCCAGCCGCTCAACCAGATCAGCAGCCAGTTAAACTCCATGCAAAGCGCCCTTGCCGGTGCAGAGCGCGTCTTTACCATGATGGATACCCCGGGTGAGGACATCGCCCCCAAGGCGGGGGAAGAACCCATCCATGGGGATGTTGCCTTCCATGATGTTTGCTTTGGCTATGTAAAAGATAAGCCCGTGTTAAAACACATCGATCTTTCGGTGCAAAAGGGCCAGCGGGTGGCACTGGTGGGCAGCACCGGCGCCGGCAAAACCACCATCATCAATCTGCTGACCCGGTTTTATGAGATCGATTCCGGCTCCATCACCATCGATGGCAGGGACATCCGTGACATGAGCCTTTACCATTTGCGCCAGTCCCTGGGCCTGGTGCTGCAGGATACCCATCTGTTTACCGGCACCGTGATGGAGAACATCCGCTTTGGCCGGCTGGATGCCACCGATGAAGAGTGCATGGCCGCGGCCCGCCTGGTCCGCGCCGATGCCTTTATCCGCCGTCTGCCCCAGGGGTATCAAACCATGATCACCGGCGACGGTATGAATTTAAGCCAGGGCCAGCGGCAGCTGCTGGGCATTGCCCGGGCCGCGGTGAAGGATCCGCCCATCTTGATTTTAGATGAAGCCACCAGCTCCATCGATACCCGCACCGAGCGTCTCATCCAGCAGGGGATGGATGTGCTGATGATAGGCCGTACCAGCTTTGTCATCGCCCACCGCATCTCCACCATCGTGGGCAGCGACATCATCTGCGTCATCGAAAACGGTGAGATCGTGGAATCCGGCTCCCATGAAGAGCTCCTGAACCTGGGCGGCCGATACGCTGCCCTCTACAGCGGTCAGTTTGAGCTGGATTAACAAGCAAAAAAGGGGCAACACTAGTTATGTTCCCATCCTTCGGCCGGCGGGCATTGCCCCCGGCCATTTTTTTACCCGACCGGGGCTTAGGAACTTTTTGTTTGCCCCCGGCGGCTTAGGAACTTTTTTCAAAAAAAGTTCCTAAGAACCTCAAAAAACGACGCAGGCAGGGTGCACCTACGGTGCCCCCTGCTTTATTATTACGCCGATGCACCTATCGGTGCCTCGGCAGGCGGTGGGTTGAAAGGTACTTTAGAGTATACATAGCAATGTAAACAGAAAGTTTAATAAGGTAGTTGCATTTGAATCTTGCAATTCCACTGTAGGGAGTCCGGGGGAGATGGCCTGTGAGCAATGGTATTTTGTAAAAATACCTTGCGAGCGTTTGGCCATTTCTCCCGGGCAGTCAGAGGGGGTAAGGGGGAGG
>SVGV01000037.1 GCA_015056185.1 Clostridiales bacterium
GTTTTTGTGGCAGCAATACAAAAAACAGCCTGCACAAGGCAGGCTGTTTTATTATTTGACGGCAGGGTCAAAAGCGGAAAGTTCCCTATAGGCAGAAAGAATCAATTCATACAAACGGCGCTCCGTTTCATCCGCAACATCCAGAGTGCAGAAGTGGCAAATGGCTTTTTCGATGCCGTTTTCTTTTATATATGCCTGTACCCTTTGTGCGCCCTTATCATCAGGCAGATCGAAGTAAAAACCGCAGGCAGCACCCTTTGCAATAAAATAGGGCAGTTTGCCCATCTTTAAGCTGAGCAGCGCAGGGCCGATGAACCGGTCATTTTTGCCCAGTTTGCGCACCGGGTCCGCTCCCACCCGCTTTAAGGGGTCAGGCACGTGATCCATCATGTTGCGGCCCCATTTGGCGGGGACGTCAAAGGCCATCTCTTCCGCGGTAAAACCGTAGGCGGCAGCCACGGCGGCATTGGCCTCCTGCCCGGCGTAATAGGTGCAGCGGCGCACATAAGCATCCCTTGCGGCTTCATGCACATACCGGTGCCCATAATAATTGCCGTAATAGGCAAGGCAGCAGTGCTCTAAATTGCCGCACCAGATCTTTTTGACCAGCTTTCCGGGGACTTTTTCCTCCAGGCTGAAAAATGCGGGGTATTCATGGCCGGGGCGGAACCCGTGCACATCCACCGGCAGCATGGGGTTCACTTTGGTGGAAACACTGTAGGGGTCTTCTTTTAACAGTTCCTCAGCGGGGGGTGTACAAAGGCGCATGACCAATGTTTCCACAAGGCCCACATAGGTATGGAAATAATCTGCTTCTTCTTTGTTCAAAGCCTTTAAAATCTTCTCTTCAAAATACTTTGCAGGGCCAACGGTGTTGACGCACATCAAAACGGCCAGGGGTTCTGTTACCTTGCGCTCATACCGCAGGCGGATGGCCTTTGTAAGATCCTCTGCAATGTCATCAAAGGCGCCGGGGAAGGTGACAACGGCAGCATAGGGGGTGGCTGCAAGAGCCTCCAAATAAGCCTGCTGCTCCGTTTTGCTGCAGATGACGTCAAAATCCGTCATGAGGAGATCTTCCCGCTCGCCGTTATTGTTAAAGCGATAGACCATGTATTGACCCTGGTTTCTCAGACCATCTACGAATTCCTGCCGATGATGCACAAAGGTCACATGGTACCCTTCGCCCATGAACAGCTCGCCTACATAGCCCCGGGCGATCTTGCCCGCGCCGATCAAAACCGCTGTTTTCTTAGCCATACGTCTTCCTCCTAAAATCGTGTCAGGTAGATGGGTACATTTTTGACCGCATCTTCATTGATGATGGTGACTCGTGTGCCATAACTGCGTGCGTATTCCACCACAAAGCTGCTGGTGGAGGTATAAAAGGATGTGCCCACCACAAGGAGTTCCTTTGCCTGTGCCACCATGCGCTGGGCCACGCTTAACAGGGGCAGCGGGTCATCGTACAGGACCACATCATGATCAAACACCTTGCCGCATATGGGGCAGGTGCAGCCTTCTTCGATCTGACGAAAGGGGTAATCCTGCTTGCAGCGGCGGCAATGGACCTTTCTTAAACTGCCGTGGATCTCCACCACCCGCTGAGAGCCCGCCTTGTGGTGCAGGCCGTCGATGTTCATAGTGATGATGGGGATCTGCTTTTCTGCCAAAGCCAGATGGGCTGCATTGGGCTGTGCATCCCGGATGGAGCGTTCCATCATGAGCAGGTTATCGTAAAACTCTTTGGGGTGGCCCATACAAAAGCCACGGGTGAGCAAATGGCGGTTATCCAGCTCCTCAAAGGTGGGGATGCCGCTTTGCTTGCTGATTCCCGCCCCTGTAAAGGCCACAAGGGGAATGATACCATCCATTATAATTCGTAGTCCTTTCCGTCGTTGGTCAGGTTGATGGTGCTGCCGTCATAAAACAGTTTGGTGACGGCACCGCTAAAGAAGTCGGCGTCCTCCACCTGGCTGAGCGTTTGAGGCCGGGCAGCATCCTGCCAGCTGCCCATCTGGAAGGAACCATCGGTAAAATAATAGCGAACGAGATCATAGGTGATACCCTCGTCCACAGTGGACCAGAACTGGGCGCGCCAGATGCCATCCGTCTTTTGGTATGCGGCTTCCATCAAAGTCAGCTCTCCGCCATCCTTCATGGGCACATGGAGGGATGCGGTAAAGGCATCTTCACGGACTTCGCCGGAAAATACCCGTTTTTGCCCATCCTCTTCATAGGCAATGGTAAAGGTGTAGTTTTCGCCAACGGGGGTGATGACGCCACCCTCCCCATTGGTGCTGACAGTGTAGCTGCCATCCTCCTCCGGCTGTGCATCAAAGGCGATGGTGATGCCTTCATAAAGCCAAAATTCCCCCCTGGACATAGCCGCACCGATGCCATCTACAATGGGGCGGATGTCCTCCGTGCCTTCGTAGGCATCCATCATGCCCAAGGCTTTGGCGTAGCTAAGGTCCTTTTCTTCCAAAAAGGCTGCAGCATGGCTGACAACGGGGTTCTTCTGCATCTGACCGGAGGGTGTGGGCGTAGGCTCTGCCGTGGGTGCTTTCTCGCTGCTGCCGCACCCCAACAGGGATAATACCAGCCCCAAGCAAATGGCAAAGATCACAGTTTTTTTCATAGGGGTCCCCCCTTTCTTTTCCATATTATACAACGGCAGCTACCGTTTGCACAGAAAGAAAAAAGACCCCCTCGGGGGCCTTTTGTTGATTTATCTAAAATAGAGCTCGGCACATTTATAAAGGTTTTCGCCTACCACTTTGCGGCCTGCGCTGGCTGCAGCCAGGGGGATGGCAACGATCTCATTGGCCTGCAGGGCCATCATCTTGCCGTAATCCTCGGCGATGACGCATTCGGCAGCCTTGTAGCCCATGCGGGTGCCCAGGATGCGGTCAAACACGCTGGGAGAACCGGCCCGCTGGATGTAACCCAGTACGGTGTGGCGGGTGGGGATGCCGGTGCGTTTTTTCAGAGCCTCGGCCAGGCGCTCTGCCACGTCTTTTTCTGCTACGCGGACGTTGCCGAATTCATCCAGATTGGCATCGGAAAGGTCCATATCCGCAAATTCGCAGCCTTCGGCCACGGCGATGATGCCGTAATCCAACCCGCGCTCCTTGCGCTCCAGCATGATCTGGGCAACTTCTTCCACCGTTTTGGGGAACTCGGGGATGATGGTAACGCTGGCGCAGCCTGCAAGGCCTGCGTACATGGCGATCCACCCGGTGTGGCGGCCCATCAGCTCTACCACGATGTAGCGGTTGTGGCTGTATGCAGTGGTGTGCAGACGGTCGATCTGCTCCATGGCGATGTTGGCAGCGGTATCAAACCCGAAGGTGAATTCGGTGCCGGCCAGGTCGTTATCGATGGTCTTGGGTACGCCGATCATGTTGAGGCCCATGTTGTTGAGCTTGTCCGCAACGCCTAAAGTATCGTCACCGCCGATGGCAACGATGGCACTGAGGCCCAGCTTTTCCATGGTGGCCTTGACCCGCTCGGGGCCGTTTTCTTCTTTTAATACGTTGGTACGGCTGGTGAACAGCAGCGTGCCGCCCTGTGCCTGGAGGTTTTCCACATCCGCCAAGGTCATCCATTTGCCTTCAGCGTTAAGGGCACCCCGCCAGCCGCCGGCAAAACCAAAGGTCTCAATGCCATGGGCTGCGCACTTTTCCACTACCGCGCGGATTACCGCGTTCAAACCGGGGCAATCGCCGCCCCCCGTCAAAATGCCGATCTTTCTCACAATTACACGCTCCTTAAAATGTAGTTGTAATGGGATGTTTTTATTATAAACAAGAAAACTGCCCGGCGCAACAAGCTAGCACGCCGGGCAGCAGTTTATTCTAAATTAGATCTCAGCTCTTTTTGGAATCGTTTTCCCTGATCTCCACCCGGCGGATCTTGCCGCTGATGGTCTTGGGCAGTTCCTTAACAAATTCCACCACGCGGGGGTATTTGTAGGGGGCAGTCACCTTTTTCACGTGGTTCTGCAATTCCTTCACAAGGGCGTCAGAAGGCTCCCAGCCGCGGTTGAGAACTACGGTAGCCTTAACCACCTGGCCACGGATGGGATCCGGCACGGCGGTGATGGCGGTCTCCAGCACAGCGGGGTGCTCCATCAATGCGCTTTCCACCTCAAAGGGCCCGATGCGATAGCCGGAGGATTTGATGACGTCATCCACGCGGCCGACATACCAGAAGTAGCCGTCTTCATCCATCCAGGCCAGATCGCCGGTGCGGAAGAGGCCGGTGTTCAGCTGCTGATGGGTGCGCTCCGGGTCGCCATAGTAGCCGCAGAACATGCCAACGGGCTTACCATCATCGATACGCACGCAGATCTCGCCTACGCTGCCCATGTGGACGTCGTTGCCGTCGTCATCGGCGATGCATACCCGGTACCCGGGAGAGGGCTTGCCCATGGAGCCGGGCACGGGTTCCACCCATTTAAAGGTGCCCAGTACCACGGTGGTCTCCGTTTGGCCAAAAGCTTCCCGCAGCTTGATGCCGGTGAGTTCATAGAACTTGTTATAAACCTCGGGGTTCAAGGCCTCACCGGCGATGGCGCAGTGCTTTAGGGCGCTTAAATCATAGGCCTTTATATCCTCCTGGATCATAAACCGGTAGATGGTGGGCGGTGCGCAGAAGGAGGTGATGTGGTAGTTCTGCATCTTTTCCAGCAGATCGGTAGGGGTGAATTTATCGTAATCGTAGGTGAATACAACGGTGTCGCTCATCCACTGGCTGTAGAGCTTACCCCAGATGGCTTTACCCCAGCCGGTATCGGATACCGTCAGGTGGACGCCGCCGGGGATGACATCCTGCCAGAAGGCAGCGGTGACGATGTGCCCCAGGGGGTAGGTGAAGTCGTGCTGGACCATCTTGGGCATGCCGGTGGTGCCGCTGGTAAAGTACAGCAGCATAGGCTCGCTGTTGTCCGTTTCCACCCGGGCAAACTCGGGGGAGAAATCGTACATATCATCAAAGCGGTGCCAGCCCTCTTCTTCGCCCCGGGCCATGACCAAAGTGGTGTCAAACCCTTTGTGCTCCACTGCTTTTTTCACTTCGTCCGCCACCTGGCCATCCCGGGTGCAGACCACAGCGGTGATATCCGCCGCCTCAATGCGGTAAGCCACGTCTTTTTCCATGAGCAGGTTGGTAGCGGGGATGACCACCGCGCCCAAACGGTGCAGCGCCAGGATGGAGAACCAGAACTCATAGTGCCGTTTTAAGATCAGCATGACCCGGTCGCCCTTGCCGATGCCCAGGGATGCAAAGTAGTTGGCGCAGCGGTTGCTCTGTTCCTTCATATCTTGAAACGTAAAGCGATGCTCCTCGCCGGCTTCGTTGACCCAGATCATCGCCAAGCGGTCGGGGTCCATGGCAGCGATCTCATCCACCACGTCATAAGCAAAGTTGAACTTTTCAGGGACGTTGATGGAGAACCGCTCCATAAAATCTTCATAAGATGTATAATCACCTTTTACATAACGCTCATAAAAAGCCATTTTGTTCACCTCTTATTTCATGATGATCGCCAGGAATTCGCAAGGTTCATCTCCCTCGCAAACCATCCCGTGGGGACGGGAAGAATCGTAGTATACCGCATCTCCTTCGTGGAGCACCGTCTCCTGTGCATCCACCTTAATGCGCATGCTTCCCTTTAAAATAAAGTTGAACTCCTGGCCTTCATGGCTGTTCAAATGCATTTCGGTATTATCCTCAGGGGTTACCGTTACATGGAAGGGCTCTGCCTTTTTCTGACGGAAGAAGAAAGCCATGTGCTGGTACTTGTACTCCTTGCGGCGGTCGATGTTTAAGCCTTCGCCCTTGCGCACCAAAGAGAAGTAGGTGAGCTTGGGCGTTTCGCCGGTTAAAAGGTCCACAATATCCACACCCAGCTTATTGGCACAGCCAAAGAGGAAGGAAAAAGCAAAATCATGTTTGCCCTCTTCGTATTCCAGATACTCCGCAGCGGTAATGTTAAGTTCGGCCGCCATATCCTCGGCGCTGATATCCATTGCTTCACGCAGCATGGAAAGCCTTTGTGCAATTGCCTGAATCTGTTCACCCATAACGGATCCCTCCATGAAAAAATTTAGCTGTAATAAAAAATCCCCGTCCGATTAGGACGGGGATGATCTTCCTCGCAGAACCACCTAATACTAGACTCCATCAAGCCAGCCGCATGTAACGGTGCGGGGACCGGAATTCCCTAAATAGTGTTCAGGAATCAGCTCAGAAGTGATTGCCACCTAAACGCATCTTTGGCTCGCACCACCCGCCAAATCTCTGTGCCTGCATCTTCTAAGTGGGCCGTCTTCATCACAGCCTTTGTTATTGAAATGGATTATAATCACACAAAAACCATTTGTCAATAGGTTTTAAAAATTTTCTTTAGCGCTCTGCCAGTGTAAATCGGTATCATTTATTGTCCGTTTATCTCATTGATCTTCATGGCTTTAAACAGCTCCACCACCATGAAGGGTACCAGGCACAGCCCCAGTACCACAAGCCACTGGGGGCCGCTTAAGGGCACTACGCTGAAGATGCCGGAGAGGAAGGGCATAAAGACCACCAGGGCCATCAGCATGGCAGATACCGTGGCCGCACCGTACAGGTACAGATTGCTCTTAAGCTGACGGGAGAACACGGAAAGATGGCTGCTGCGCACGTTAAAGGCATGGATCAGCTGGCTCAGTGCCAAGGTGATAAACGCCATGGTGCGGCCGGCCTCCACGCTGCCGGTATGGTGGCCAAACAGGTAGGCCCCAAGGGTAATACCGCCGACGAGCACGCCCTGGTAGCACATCCGCCAGACAAGGCCTTTGGTAAACACACTGTCGTGCTTTTCCGCCTTGTGGTTCATAATGCCCTTTTCTGCAGGGTCTACACCCAGGCCAAGGGCAGGGAGGCTATCCGTTACCAGGTTGACCCACAGGATGTGGACAGGCAAAAGGGGTTCCTGCCAGTTGAATAAGGTGGCGATGAACAGCGCTACGATCTCGCCCACATTGCAGGAAAGCAAAAACTGGATGGCCTTTAAGATGTTATCGTAAATACGCCGGCCCTCGCCCACGGCGGATACCACCGTGGCAAAGTTATCATCCGTCAGGATGATATCGGCGGCCTCTTTGGCTACCTCGGTACCCACAATGCCCATGGCCGCACCGATGTCGGCGTTTTTTAAAGCGGGAGCGTCGTTTACACCGTCACCAGTCATGGCTACGATGTGCCCGTGCTTCTGCCAGGCATTGACGATACGCACCTTATGCTCCGGCGAGATGCGGGCGTACACGCTGATGCGTTCCACCTTTTCTGCCAGTTCTTCCTCGCTCATAGCTTCCAGCTCCTGCCCGGTGATGGCAAGGTCATCCCCCTTCAAAATGCCCAGGCTCTGTGCGATGGCCACAGCGGTGGTCTTATGGTCACCGGTGATCATCACCGGACGGATGCCGGCCTGTTTGCATACCGCGACGGCTTCTTTGGCTTCCGGCCGGGGAGGATCCATCATGCCCACCATACCCACATAGGTGAGGTTTTCTTCCAAAGTAAACATCTCATCCTTTTCCGGTACGGTCTGGATATCTTTATACGCCATGGCCAGCACACGCAGGGCTTTGGTGGCCATACCATCGTTGGCGGCGGCAATGACACTCAGATCCTCTTCCGTCATGGTCCGGGTGGTACCGGCTGCGCGCACATGGCTGCAGCGGCTTAAAAGGACATCCACTGCACCTTTTACGTAGACCCTCAGGGTGCCATCCTCCAAACGGTGGACGGTGGTCATCAGCTTGCGTTCGCTGTCAAAGGGCAGCTCCGCCACACGGGGAGCTGCCGCCTCCATGGCATTCTTATCGTACCCCATTTTTCTTGCAACGTTGATCAGTGCGATCTCCGTGGGATCGCCCAGAGCGGTTTCGGCACCATCCTTGGTGCTGAAGCGGGCATCGTTGCACAATGCGCAGTTGCTGACGAGGATCCGTTCTTCTTCATCCTCCCGGGCATGATCCGGGGAGTAGCCGTTGCCCAGGGTGTAAAGCTGCAGCACCTCCATCTTGTTCATGGTAAGGGTGCCGGTTTTGTCGGAACAGATGACGGTGGCGCTGCCCAAAGTTTCAACCGAGGGCAGCGTGCGCACGATGGCATTCAGTTTGGCCATGCGCTGTACCGAAAGGGCCAATACGATGGTTGCAATGGCGGGCAGCCCTTCCGGGATGGCTGCCACCGCAAGGGAAACCGCCGTCATGAACATCTCAAAAAAAGGTTTGCCGTACAGCATACCGGTGATGAAAATCACAATACAGATGCCCATTGCCGCAATGGCTAAGGTCTTGCCCAGCTTATCCAGCTTTTGCTGCAAAGGGGTCATGCGGTCACCCTCGGCATTGAGCATATGGGCAATGCGCCCCACCTCGGTATCCATGGCGATGGCGGTGACTACGCCGCGGCCGCGGCCGTAAGTGACCACGCTGCTGCTGTAAGCCATGTTGATGCGGTCACCCAACGGGGCACCGTCCTCCAAAATGACAGCAGCATCCTTCTCCACCGCATCGGATTCCCCGGTCAGGGCGGCTTCCTGGATCTTCAGATTGACACACTCCGTCAGGCGCAGATCCGCAGGTACCATATCCCCCGCCTCCAGGATGACAAGATCCCCCACCACTACCTCACGGGCGGGGATGGAGATCGCCTCTCCGTCACGGATCACTTTGGCGTAGGGGGCACTCATCTGTTTTAATGCATTGAGGGAGTTTTCTGCCTTCTTTTCCTGGGCCACGCCGATGACAGCATTGAGCACCACGATCAGCAGGATGACCACCGCATCCACCACTTCTCCCATCAAACCGGAGATCAGTGCGGCGACCATCAAAACCAGGATCATAAAATCCTTCATCTGGCCCAAAAACATCTGCCAAATGGTTTTCGCGGCTTTTTGTTCCAGCTCGTTATAGCCGTTTTCTTTTCGCCGCTGTGCAGCACTTTGTGCCTTGAGCCCCTTTTGCAGGTCCGTCCCCAAGGCGGTTTGGACCTCAAGGGCGCTTTTGTTGTAGCTTTGTTGTTCCATGTGCTTCCTCCTTTTTGGGGCCATAAAAACAAAAAAAGACCCCTGCTCTTAAAGCAAAGGTCTTGCTCTCAAAAATCGCTGACCGGGCCTGGGCCGTATTGACGATCACCGATACCGCAAAGGCGAGCTACTCCCCTTTTGGTATATTATATGCCCTTCTCTTTTCGCTCACAAGTAAAAAATTATGATGATTGATGAAAAACCCTGCCATGCATCCATACATCAGAATAGGATGATATATTGCAGCAAAACCAGCAGCCCTACGCCGGGGATGCCAAAAAAGCCTGCAAGAAACGCCGTCAGGGGGTTTACGCCCACATCTATCCCCATGTTTGCGCCAAAGAGATTCAGCAGCAACAGCATCACACCGCCAAAAAAGGCGCTGATGAGCAGCCTGCCAAGGACTTTTAGGGGCATCGCCAGTGCTTTGCCCAGCATATACAGCAGAACCATGGCCCCCACATAGATGCCAATGGCGCTAAGGGTGATCTCCGGCATGGTAGCCTCCTTTCGCCTTTGTACAATCTATGTGGTTTTCCGCTATGTTATGCGTTATTCTGCTTCTTCTCTTAAGGGGGCTTCCCTCAAAAGGACCTCCTCCCCCTGCTGCACCATCTTCAAAAGATAGATGTATCGTTTGCGCGCCGCTTCCATATCATAAACAGCGTAGTCGATGAGGTCCGGATCGGTCACGTGTTCAAAGTAATTTTGTGCGTTTTGGTAGGCCTTTAGTGCCTGATGCACCGGCAATTGGCTTAGCTGCCCATTTTTGCCCTTGTATCTTGATCCTCTCGTCATGGTGCTCCTCCTGTGTTTTTTATGGAGTATGCCCATAAATACACAGGGTATACATATGCCAAAACAAAGAAAAAGCACCCAAGGGTGCTTTTTTTACATATCCCGTCGACCTTCAAAGGATTTTAACAAGGTCATGTCATCGGTATACTCTAAATCTCCCCCCACCGGCACGCCATGGGCGATGCGGCTGACTTTTACGCCAAGGGGTTTGATGAGCCTGCCAAGGTAGATGGCCGTGGCCTCACCCTCTACATCGGGGTTGGTGGCCAAAACAACTTCGTTCACTTCCGGCAGGCGGCTGAGCAGCTCTTTGATGCGCAGATCATCGGGGCCGATGCCATCCATGGGGGAAATGGTGCCCCCCAATACATGGTACACCCCGCGGAATACCCGCGCCCGCTCCATGGCCATGATATCCCGAGCGTCCTTCACCACGCACAAAATACTGTGATCCCGCGTGGCATCGGAGCAGATGGAGCAAACCTCCTGGTCCGTCAGATTACCGCACACAGCGCAGTAGCGTACGGAATCCACCGCCTCTACAATACTGCCCGCCAAAGACTGAGCCTCGGCAGGAGCCATGGTGATGATGTGGTACGCCAGCCGCTGGGCCGTTTTACCGCCGATGCCCGGCAGTGATGCCAAATGCCCCGTCAGCTTTGCAAGGGGCTCAATGATGTAGGACATGGTTTTATAACCCCAGGCCCAATCCGCCGCTGATCTTACTCATCTCTTCGCTGACGGTGGCATCGGCAGTGTTGAGTGCCTCGTTCACCGCTGCGATGACCAGATCGCACAGCATTTCGATATCCTCAGGATCCACCACTTCGGGGTCGATCTCAAGAGCGGTCAGCTGTTTGGCACCTGTCACCGTGGCCTTTACCACGCCGCCGCCTGCTGCAGCGGAAAACTCACGGGAATCCAGCTCATTCTTTTTTTCTTCCATCTGGGCCTGCATGCGCTGGGCCTGGGCCATCAGCTGCTGCATATTTGCGCCGCCCATTGCGGGGCCGCCAAAGCCGCCTCTTCTCGGTTTTGCCATAGTGTTATCCTCCTAATCGGTAATGGTCACATCGGTGCCGTATAAACTCTGTGCTTTTTTTACAAGGGGGGGCAGGTCTTCCTGCTTGCCCATAGGGGCATCGGTAAAGGCGATGGTGCTGCCTTCGCCGTAGGTTTCTTTTAACGCTTCTTCCACGATCCGCATATTAAGGGGGATGCGCAGCGTCTGTTCCATGACCTTGCCCTTTTCATCAAACTGGATGGCCACGCTCTTCTCCCCTTCTTCAAAGAGGGTGCCAAAGCTCAAAGCGTGATAAACCATGGGGCTGCGCTTTCTTACCCCATCCAAAAACGCCTGGTATTTTCCGGGGGCTTTGGGACTGGGCGCAGCAGGTGCTGCTTTTTGCGGCTCTGCCTTGGGCAAAGGGGCCGGTTTTTGTTCAGCCTTGGGAGCCGAATAGGCAGGTTCCTCATCCCATGGGGGCAGATCCTCCATGGGGGGCGGCACATCTTCGTAAGGGTCAGCCGCTGCCGCTTTCGTACCCTGCACATTGGGTTTGATGGCTGCCCCGGATTCCAGCGCCGCCTCCAAACGGGCAATGCGGGCCTTTAACCCTTCTACGCTGTCATCCCTGCCCACAAGGGCAATGCGGGCAATGGCGGCCATGAGGGCCGTACGGGGCCGCTGAGAGAACCGCATGGCGGTCTCCCCTTCGCTTAAAATGGAGATAGCCCGCAAGTAGAATTCCACCGGCTGCTTCTTTTCCGATGCCTGCACCATGCGGCCGCAAAAAGCCGTGGTCAGGTCCCGCAGCACCATGGAAAGATCCTTGCCCTCCAAATAGGCATGTTCCGCCATGCGAAGGGCGCCATCCACGCTGCCCTCCATAAGGCGGTCGATAAGGGCATCCATCTCATGGGTGCTCAAACTGCCGATGGTCTCCACCACGTGGCTGTACATTAGGCGGCCGTTCCCCAATGCGATGCACTGATCCAGAATGGACAGGGCATCCCGCATGCCGCCTTCTGCCGCAGATGCGATGGCACTTACCGCGTCATCCTCATAGGTAAAGCCAAGATCCTCTAAAACTTCTTTTAAGCGTTTTATGATCTCAGGGGTGGGGATGCGCTTAAAATCAAACCGCTGACAGCGGGAAAGGATGGTAGCCGGGATCTTGCCGGATTCCGTAGTTGCCAGAATAAACTTGGCGTGCTCCGGGGGCTCTTCCAGGGTTTTTAACAGGGCATTGAACGCCCCGGTGGAAAGCATATGAACTTCGTCGATGATGTAAACCTTGTAGCGGCATACCGTGGGGGCAAAGCTGATCTTATCCCGCAGGTCGCGGATCTCATCCACGCCGTTGTTGCTGGCAGCGTCGATCTCCATGATATCCGCGCTTAAGGATTCATCCCCCATGGCGCAGATGGCGCATTTGCCGCAGGGTTCCCCATCGATGGGGTCAAGGCAGTTGACCGCCCTGGCCAATATTTTGGCAGCGCTGGTCTTGCCGGTGCCCCGCGCCCCGCAAAACAGGTATGCATGGGCGGTCTGCCCCGTTTGCAGCTGCTTTTTCAGCACACGGGTGATGTGTTCCTGCCCCACCATATCTATAAAGCGGCGGGGCCGATATTTACGATATAAAGCAATGTATGCCATGCTTTCCCCTCCCGGCAAGGCAGTGTAAAAACAAGGCGCCTGGCGGGGCAGTTTCCCCTCCGGGCGCCCGGGTGTGTTGTGTTAACGTTCTTTGCCCATAAATGCAATGCCCAGTACGCCGGGGCCTACATGGCCGCCGATAACAGGGCCCACCTTCCAACATTCGATCTCGATCTCAGGGTATTTTTCCCTGAAGAGCTCGGCGAGCTTTTTACCGTCTTCCTCATTGGATTCCGCGATGTACAGCTTGCCGTTTTCAGGATCAAATGCCTTTTCGCCGTAAAGCTCCACAAAGCGGCGCAGCGCCTTTTTGCGGCCCTTGCACTTTTCTGCGGGCACCAATGCCCCTTCGGGGTTGGCATGGATGATGGGTTTGATATCCAGCATGCTTCCGAAGAAGGCGGATGCGCCGGAAAGACGGCCGCCGCGCTTTAAGTAGTTTAAGTCATCCACCACAAAGAATACCACGCTGTGCTGGATGTTCTCGGTGACCCAATCGGCAACTTCCTGTAAGCTCTTGCCCTCTTTTTTCATCTCAAGGGCGCGGATCAAAAGCTGGGACTGACCTAAGGAGATGGTCAGAGTATCGATGATGGTAATATTGGCTTCGGGGTCTTCTTCCATCAGCTCTTTTGCGGCCATGAGGCTGCTTTCGTAATGGGCGCTGAGCTTATTGGAAAATGCGACGTACAGAACATCCAGGCCCTTATCGGTAAACTCTTTAAAAAACTCTTTGATCTCCCAATAAGGCCGCGCACTGGTGGAAACGGTAGCTCCCTTAGCCAGCTGCTCAAAGAAATCGGGGATCTTCACCTTGACGCCGAGGTCATAAAGGTATTCCTGGCCATCCAAAGTAAAGGGCATGGCAAAGACGGGCACCTGGTACTGTTCTACATACCGAAGGTCAAGTTCGCTGTCGGAATCGGTAACGATGATATAATCTCTCATGTGATCATCACCCTTTTATTTAAATTTAAACTGTATAGGCACAGTAATGTTATGGTACCATTTTAATAGAATCCGCCGATATGCGCAAGCAAATATCACGATTTAGCTTTTTCGATTTAGTTGACTAAAAGCAAAAAAGGACGCTGTAATGCGTCCTTTTTGTTCGTTTCATCCCATCAGCTGCAGGCTTTTTCCACCAGGCGGATCATAAAGCGGGTCCCGCGGACGAGGTCCACAATGCTGATGCGCTCGTTGGTTGCGTGCATGGTGTCGTGGTAGTTGCTGATGTCAAAGAAGGGGCCGAATTTATAGATGTTTTCGCAAACACACTCGTACTTACGGCTGTCAGTACCGCCAAATACGCCGTTGGGGGTCACAACGATGTCGGGGTAGAACTCTTTTAAGGTCTCTTCAATCAGAGCAAAAGCGGCACTGTCAGTGGGGGAAACCTTGCTGGCCTCCCGTTCTTCATAAGTGACGAGCTCAATGTTGGGATTATCAACGGCCTTGCGCACATGCTCCACCAGGGATTCGATGGTATCGCCGGGGTTCAGGCGGAAGTTGACGTTGATCTCAGCCTTCTGGGGCAGGATATTGGGTGCGGGGCTGCCCCATGCCTGGGTCACAGCAGTGGTGGTGCGCACGGTGGCGTTGCCTGCAGGGGTGGCTTCCAGGATCTTAATGAGTTCGTCCTTGCGGTTGTCAAGGTCGCTGCAGATCTCCCGCATTTTGGGGTCATCCAGGTAGGGGCCCATGGTGCGGTAGAATTTTTCAAAGGGTTCGGGCAAAGATGCGGGCAAGGGAGCAGCCTCTACCGCCAATACTGCCTTGGAAACCTCGGCGATGGCAGAGGGCACGCCGGGTTTGGGCTGGCTGCTGTGGCCGCCGGCGCTCTTTGCGATCATGTGTACATCGCAGAAGCCCTTTTCAAAGATGGATACAGATGCAACCAGAATATCGCTGGCGCCGTAATCTTCACCATGGGCGGGCTCGCCGCCTTCATCCAACACAAAATCGATCTCCACGCCCTGCTCTTTTAAGTAAGCAGCCATGGCCATAGCGCCGCTGCCGCCGCACTCTTCATCATGGCCAAAGGCCAGGTAGATATCGCGGTCGGGGGTGAAGCCCTTGGACATCAGGTATTCCATGGCTTCCAACTCAGCGCACAGCATGTTTTTGATATCGATGGCGCCGCGGCCCCATACATGGCCATCCACCACTTTGCCTTCAAAAGCATCGTGGATCCAATCCTGCTCGGTGCCGGGGGTCACAGGTACCACGTCCTGGTGAGCCATAAGCAAAATGGGCTTTTTGTCGCTCTTGCCGTTGCCGGGCCAGCGGTACAGCATGCTGGCTTTGGCAATGATCTTCCGCTCCATGTTTTTATGCACGAGGGGGTAGGTTTTTTCCAACAGCGCACGGAACTCTTCAAAGGGAGCAAAATCGATGAGGCTCTGGTCCCGGTTTGCAATGGTCTTTACGCGGATCATCTGGCTCAGATGTTCCACGATGGCGTCTTCGTTGAGATCCTGATAGCCGTTAAAAACACAGCTGGTGTTCTCGTTGATCATACTCTATCGTTCCTTTCTTACAGGGCCCGGCCGCTTTCACAGCACAGGTTCTTCATCAGTTCGGTGTAAAGGGCGGCGGCGGGAGCCAGGGATTCCACCACACATTTTTCGTTGGTGCCATGGACGCCGGCTTCATAGCCATCCTTCTTATAGGGGGCGTTGTTGATGGGGCTGACGCGGTATACATGGGGGCATACCACTTCCATCTGACGGCTGTCGGTGCCGCCAAGGCTGCCAAGGGGCACCACGATGGCCTCGGGGAAGAAGCTGCCAACGGTCTTTTTCAGCACTTCAAACTCCTCGCAATCGATGCTGGACATATTGCTGGGGTTTTTGCCGGTGAGCACATTGAGCTCCACTTTATCGTCATCGATAGCCTTGCGGATGTGCTCCACAACGGATTCCACCGT
Source organism: Clostridiales bacterium (assembly GCA_015056185.1). Lineage (GTDB taxonomy): Bacteria > Bacillota > Clostridia > Christensenellales > QAND01 > QAND01. The sequence continues at coordinate 15,469 of SVGV01000037.1, forward strand.
CTCGGAAGGATTCAGGCGGAAGTTGAACACCGCAGTGGCCTTCTGGGGCAGGATGTTGGGTGCGGGGCTGGCAGCGGCCATGGTGGCAGCGGTGGTGGTGCGCAGCATGGCACAGCCGGTGGGGGTCTCCATCAAGATCTCAATGATGCGGTCCTTATTGCCTAAAACATCCTTGCACAGTTCGGCAAGCTCAGCATTGGTGCTGTAAATACCGGCAGCTTCCAGGTACTGCTGCACGCACAGGGGGATGTCCACATCAAACTTGGCTTCCTCAGCCTTAACGATGGCCCGCGCCAGGTCGCCCAATGCGGTGGTCTCGCCGGGTTTGCTGCTGTGGCCGCCGGCACTGTTTACGGCCAGCTCCAGGTCCATATAGCCCTTTTCAAAGGTGTTTACAGTAAAGAGCAGGGTTTCGCCCACATCGATGGCATCGCCGTGGCCAAAGCCGGGGCCTTCATCAAACACGGCGTCAAACTCAATGCCGTTCTTAAGGCAGTATTCCGCCACCTGTGCAGCGCCCACTGCCCCGCCGATCTCTTC
>SVGV01000038.1 GCA_015056185.1 Clostridiales bacterium
CGGTGATCTTGCCGTACATGGGGTAGCTCACTTTTAAAGTCAAATGGACCCCGGGCAGCATTTTGACGATGCCGGCGGCATCCAACGCCAAGCCAGCGCTTTTGCCATAGGTGCGCACCAGGCCCCCCGCCCCAAGCAGGATGCCCCCAAAGTACCGGGTGACGATGACCAGAACATCGGTGAGCTCCCGCCCGGTGATGGCGTTTAAAATGGGCAGCCCCGCGGTGCCGCCGGGCTCGCCATCGTCACTGTACCGTGCGATGGAGCCGTTGGGCGTTAAGCGGTAGGCCCAGCAGTTGTGGGTGGCATCGTGGTGCTCCTTGCGGATGGCGGCGAGGATGCTAAGCGCCTCCTCCTCGCTTTCGATGGGGTAGCACCTGGCGATGAAGCGGCTCTTTTTTTCTATGAGCTCTTCATAGCTTTGCTGCTTTACGGTTTGGTACCCTGCCATTTATTTTACGATGATCCGATGGAAGGATTTTTTGCCCTTGCGGATGATGATGCCATCTGCAAGCTTTTCGGCAGAGAGCGCCATGAAGGGGTCGGTGGCCTTTACATCGTCCACGCTGACGCCGCCGCCTTCCACCAAACGCCGGGCATCGCCGCGGCTCTTGGCTAAACGGGTCAATACCATGGCATCCGTCAAAGTCAGGTTTGCGGCATCGGCGGCAGCAACCTCGGTGGTGGGCATGGTGCTTAAATCAGCCCCGCCCCCAAAGAGAGCCTCGGATGCAGCCTGGGCTTCCAAAGCATCCTTTTCGCTGTGGATGAGCTTGGTGATCTCAAAGGCCAGCACCTTCTTGGCTTCGTTGATCTCGGCATCCTTCAAGGCACCCAAACGGCGTACTTCATCCATGGGCAGGAAGGTCAAAAGAGCCAGGCACTTTTCTACGCTGGCATCTTCCACGTTGCGCCAGTACTGGTAGAACTCGTAGGGGCTGGTCTTTTCCCGATCCAGCCACAATGCGCCTTTTACCGTCTTGCCCATCTTTACACCGTCAGAGGTGGTCAGCAGGGGGAAGGTCAGAGCAAAGGCTTCCTTCTGCTCCTTGCGGCGGATGAGGTCTGCGCCGCTTAAGATGTTGCACCACTGGTCGTCGCCGCCCGTTTCCAGGGTGCAGCCGTAGCGCTGGTTCAGGTACAGGAAATCATAGCTCTGCATGAGCATGTAGTTGAACTCAAGGAAGGTGAGGCCCCGCTCCATACGCTGCTTGTAGCACTCTGCGGTGAGCATGCGGTTCACGGAGAAATGGGCGCCGATATCCCGGATGAAATCCACATAGTTGAGGCTTAACAGCCAATCGGCGTTATCCACCATGATGGCGCCGCCGTCTTCGGAGAAATCCAAAAACTTCTTCATCTGCTCTTTTAAGCAGGCGGCGTTATGGGCGATGGTTTCCCTGGACATCATTTTGCGCATATCCGTCTTGCCGCTGGGGTCGCCGATGACGGCAGTGCCGCCGCCCACCAGTACCACGGGGCGGTGGCCGGCCCGCTGCAGGTGTGCCATGGCCATGAGGGGAATAAAGTGGCCGATGTGCAGGCTGTCGGCAGTGGGGTCAAAGCCGTTGTAGAAGGTCATGCCTTCGCCGTTGAGCTTTTCTTTGATCTCGGGGTGGCTCACCTGTTTGATGAACCCGCGTTCTTCTAAAATATCGTATGCATGCATGATGCTCTGTCTCCTTTACTGGGCCTTATGCCTTTTTCAGCACATCGGCTAAAATTTCCATACCTTTTACGATCTGCTCCGGAGTGGATGCGGAGAAGTTTAAGCGCATGGTGTTCTTTTTGCCATCTCTTGCGTAGAAATGTTCACCGGGTACATAGGCAACGCCCGCTTCCACCGCTTTGGGCAAAAGGGCGAGGGCGTCTTTGCCCTCCGGCAGCTCCACCCAGGTGAATAACCCGCCGGAGGGCCGGGTATATCGTACACCTTGGGGGAAGAGGCTGAACAACTCCACCATGGTATCCATCTGCTTTTTATAGCTGGGGATGATCTCCTTCACGTGGTCAAAATAGTAGCCCCGGCGCACATAGGCATCCACCATGGCCTGGTTGAGGTTTGCGGTGTGCACATCGGCACCCTGCTTTGCCACCACCATCTTGCGGATGACGGTGCTGTTGCCCACAGCGGCGCCCACCCGCAAACCGGGGGATACGGTTTTACTAAAGCTCATCAGGTGCACCACAAGGCCGGCGGTATCAAAGCTTTTGATGCTGGGGAGCATTTCGCCCTCATAGCGCAATTCGCAGTAGGGGTCGTCTTCCAACACGGCAACGCCATAGCGGGCGGCAAGCTCTGCCACGGCTTTGCGCTTATTTGCACTCATGCAAACGCCCATGGGGTTCTGGAAGGTGGGGATGGTGTAGATGAACTTGGGCTTATGGAGCTTGATCTTCTCCTCCAAGTCGTTTAAGTCCATGCCGTCCTCTTCCATCTTCACGCCGATGACATTGGCTTCGTAAGAGAAGAAGGTCTGCAGTGCCCCTAAAAAGGTGGGGGCTTCCGCTAAGATCACATCGCCGGGGTTGATCATCAGCTTGGTGAATAGCTCAATGCCCTGGCTGCTGCCGGTGAGGGGCAAAAGTTCCCCCTGGCCGATGGCAAACCCGCGGGGTGCCAATACCTGCTTGATGGATTCATATAAAGGGGCGTAGCCTTCCGTCTGGCCGTATTGCAAAAGCACCGCGCCGTTTTCGCTTAAAAGCTCTGCACTGATGCGGCTCAGCTCTTCCTTGGGGAAGGTGGCGGGGTTGGGGTTGCCCCCCGCAAAAGAGATGACGTTGCCCGCCGCCACGATCTTAAAGATCTCGCGGATGGCACTGCCCGTTACGCCCTGCATTCTGTTAGAAAAAGTCACGTCTGCCATGGTATCACCGTCTTTTAACAGATAGATAGATATAATAAGTATTTTATACCATATTTGCCCCATCATAACAAGCAAAAGGGGAGGATAATCGGCTGTGCCAATCAAAAAGAGAGCAAAAACGTATTTGTGGTTACCATGTTTTATGCTATAATATAATCAAATTTTTCACAATGCATTCCCTAGAAGGAGGAGCTATTATGCAGTATTCACATGAAGTGGAGCAGATGTGCTGCGTTTGCAAAGGCGCCAAGCATGGTCCCGCTCCCATTCCTGAAGAGGGCAAATGGGTTAAATCCAAGCAGATCAGCGACATCAGCGGTCTGACCCACGGCATCGGCTGGTGCGCACCCCAGCAGGGCGCCTGCAAGCTGACGCTGAACGTCAAAGAGGGCATCATCCAGGAAGCTCTGGTTGAGACCATCGGCTGCTCCGGCATGACCCACAGCGCCGCTATGGCTGCTGAGATCCTGGCCGGCAAGACTCTGCTTGAAGCACTCAACTCTGACCTCGTATGCGACGCTATCAACACCGCCATGCGCGAATTGTTCCTGCAGATCGTATACGGCCGAACCCAGACCGCTTTCTCCGAGGATGGCCTCCCCGTAGGCGCCGGCCTCGAAGATTTGGGCAAGGGCCTGCGTTCCCAGGTTGGTACCACCTATTCCACCGTTGCCAAAGGCCCCCGTTACCTGGAACTGGCTGAAGGCTACGTGCTCGAATTAGGCCTGGATGCCAACAGCGAGATCATCGGCTACAAGTTCCTGAAGGTCGGCCCCTATCTTGAGGATATCAAAAAGGGTCTGGACCCCGTGGAAACCTTCAAGAAGCATACCGCCGTGTACGGCCGTTTTGCTGACGCTGTGAAGGTCATCGACCCCCGTCACGAGTAAGGAGGATATGGAATATGATTCGCTTTGAAGGTTATGAAAGGCGCATTGCCCAGATCGAAGCCTGCATGAAAGAATACGGCATCGCTTCTCTGGAGGACGCCAAAGCGATCTGCGACGCCAAAGGCATCGATGTAGACGCCCTGGTTCGCGGCATCCAGAATATCTGCTTTGAAAACGCCATTTGGGCCTACACCCTGGGCGCTGCCATTGCCATCAAGAAGGGCTGCAAAGATGCCGCTTCCGCTGCTGAAGCCATCGGCATCGGCCTGCAGGCTTTCTGCATCCCCGGTTCCGTTGCTGACCAGCGTAAAGTAGGTTTGGGCCACGGCAACCTGGGCGCCATGCTGCTCCGTGAAGAGACCAAGTGCTTCTGCTTCCTGGCAGGCCACGAGTCCTTCGCTGCTGCTGAAGGCGCCATCGGCATTGCCCGCACTGCCGATAAAGTCCGCTCCGAGTCCTTAAAGGTTATCCTCAACGGCCTTGGCAAAGACGCTGCTTATGTTATCAGCCGCATCAACGGCTTCACCTATGTGGAGACCGAGTACGACTACTACACCGGCGAACTCAAGATCGTGGAAGAGATCCCCTTCAGCGATGGCGAGCGCGCCAAGATCCGCTGCTATGGCTCTGACGACGTCAGCGAAGGCGTTGCCATCATGAAGTTTGAGGGCGTGGATGTATCCATCACCGGTAACTCCACCAACCCCACCCGCTTCCAGCACCCCGTTGCCGGCACCTACAAAAAGTGGGCAGTTGAAAACGGCGTGAAGTACTTCAGCGTAGCATCCGGCGGCGGCACCGGCCGTACCCTCCACCCCGACAACATGGCTGCCGGCCCTGCCAGTTACGGCATGACCGATACCATGGGCCGTATGCACTCTGACGCTCAGTTCGCAGGTTCCTCCTCCGTGCCCGCTCACGTAGAGATGATGGGCCTCATCGGCATGGGCAACAACCCCATGGTTGGTGCTACCGTAGCCGTGGCTGTAGCCGTACAGCAGGCCGGCTAAGCGGCGAGTCGCCGCTGACACGCCGCGGGAAAGCGCCTGTGGTCACATAGGCTGTTAACCCAGCGGTACCGGGCGGTGCCCGGCCCCTGTGTGCGCAGCGCATAGGCGAAACAGAAAAGCAACATCCCCGTACCAATTTGGTATGGGGATGTTTTATTCTGATGGTTTACGCCGGCATGCTGCTGTCCCCCGCTGCGGAAAGCGCCTGTGGTCACATAGGCGGTTAACCCAGCGGTATGAGTAAAATAGTAAAAGAAAATCCCCCTCATATGAGGGGGATTTTTTATCTGTGAGTTTGGGGGTTATTTGTAAAGCCAGTATTCACCGTATGTTTTAGCGTAGTTGCCTTTCACTTTGATCCACACGCCCGTGCCGGGACCGATGGACTCCCAATTGATGGATTTGCCGCAGATGTACATATCCACCAATCCATCCACATTGAGCTTCACATATCCCTTTTCAAGTGCCACATCATCGGTAAAGGTGATGGGTCCGCCCGTATAACGCACGCCCTTCTCCATCTTGGGGCCGTTGTAAAGGTCATCGTTGGAAACGTAGGATGTAAACGCATAGGAGTAGGTGACCGTGAAAGATTCGTCGGTGAGCCACTCAAAATCCCGTATTTCGATCACGGCGTCGATGTTTTTGTTGCTCAGGCGATAGGTTCCGCATACATCCCAGTTGGCAGAGGAAGCAGGCTTCTTGGTGGCCTGGGGTTTGGGAGTAGAGGCGGGCTTTTTGGTCGCCTTCGGGGTGGATACAGGCTTTTGCGCCGCAGGCTTTTTGGTCGCTTCCGGGGTGGAGGTAGGCGGAACCACGATCACAGAAATTGACTGGGTCGTCTTAGGCGGGGGCGTATAGCTATTTTTTGCATAATCATCCTCGAACCGTTTGCCGATCGAACCCACGATGATCGCAATCAACACTAAAAGATATAATAAGGATCCGCATCCTTTTCCGCGTTTGGAAGAACTACTGCTCATATCCATGTTCCTTTCGTTTTGCCTACGCAGATTATATCAAAAGTACCCCGGGAATACAAAGAGGGGAATTTGCTTTTGTTGTCCCGGGCATAAAGCGGGATGCAGGACGCAAAGCGGGCGAGGCGTTGTGCCTTATAAAAGGGAAAACCGCAAATAAATGACCCCTGCCTTTGGCGGGGGTTTTGTGTTTTGCGCCCCGCCTGCGCTGCCATCTGCCCCAATCATAAAGTGGATGCAGATGGCCACCTGCTTGACCGCACAAACTGCACCGCCTGCGGCCCATAAAGCCATGCCAAGCTTGTCATCCACACATACATATAACGTCATGGGCTCCTCCTGATGGATATTCCCGTTATCTTTCTTTTCGTATACTATGTATGTAGTGTGTAGTTGAGCAAAAACCACAAGATGTTGGATTTGAATGGAAATGGAAAGAGGTTTGATGAGACTGTAAAGGCTCCATGTAAATTACCGCTCATAAAACGAAAGTGCACTTTGCTAATATGCTAAATTGATTGTTGAAATATAGGTGAAATAGAATATAATGATACTTAAAGTTAGTGTTCGAGCTGCTGTATCTAACGAGCGATCCATGATCTGCAGCCAATGGGTATCAGGAGAAATCCTTATGCCTCTCGTTTAGAAAGAATGCTGATAATGGACCAAGTAAGGGAATCCTTTATTGTATTTTTTTTAAGCGGGGTAACACCTGCTTTTATTTTTACTTTATTTAAGGAGGAAACACCAATGAAACACGCAAGACTGCGCATGTTCGCTCTGGTCATCAGCATCATGATGCTTCTCAGCATGCTGGCTGGCTGTGCAGGCGAATCCAACTCCGCCGGCGGCAATGCCGATACCCGTGAGATCACGGATATGCTGGGCAACAAGGTGACCATCCCCACCAACATTGAGCGGGTCGCTGTTCTGACCTCTCCTCAGGTACAGATCATGTATGTGGTAGGCGCTCAGGATAAGCTTTGTGCTATGACTGCCAGCCAGTACCGCTACAAACTGTTCGAGAAGTTCTATCCCCGTCAGGCTGAGATCCCTGCCCCCCGCAAGCAGGCTGCCGACATGAACGTGGAAGAGCTGCTGGAAGCTGATCCCCAGTTCTGCATCGGTTCCGAGATGGATATGGACCTGGTCAAACAGACTACCGAGATTACCACCATCAACATCGCTACCGATGATGACCCTGCAAAGGTATTTGAGACCCGCAAGCAGGAAGTTGCCATGTTCGGCGAGATCTTTAACGCTCAGGATCGCGCACAGAAGTACGCTGATTATTTGGACAACACCCTTGCTAAGATCGCCAAAGCCACCGAAAGCGTAGAAGGCAAAGAGCTTTCCGTATACCTTGGCTTCAATGCTGATCATCTGACCACCTACGGCGGCGACACCTTTATGCAGTACCAGATCGAAGCTGCAGGCCTCAAAAACGCTGCTGAAGGCATCACCTCCGCTACCGGTAAAGAGGGCGGCCTTGTGACCATCTCCCCCGAACAGATCCTGGAATGGGATCCCGATATGATCGTCATCGACAGCGGCTCTCTGGAAGAGCTGAAAGCTGACCCCGCATGGAAGGACCTCAAAGCTGTGAAGTCCGGCAACGTGCACATCCTGCCCGTCGGCGCTTTCATCTGGAACCGTCCCTCCACCGAATCCGCAGTTCTGCTGCCCATGTGGCTGAGCGTAACTGCTTACCCCGAACTCTACCCCGATACCTCTGCAGCTGCTGAAGTAAAGGGCTACTGGAAAGAGATCTTCGGCTTCGAGCTTTCCGACGAAGATGTTGATTCCATCCTTCATCCCGCTCCCATGGGCGGCCAGGGCGGCGGCAATGGTCAGGGCGGCGGCAATGGCCAGGGCAACGGCCAGGGCGGCGGCCAGAACAAAGGCGGCCAGAACTAAGTGAGTATTAAGAACAACGGCATAAAAAACATTCGGAACGAAAACAGTTTATCCACCCCCATTAAGATCATTTTGATCCTCGTGCCTCTGGCGGCGCTGTTCGCCACGCTTTTTGTGGGCAGGTACTCTGCGTCCGTGTCGGATGTCATCACTTTGATCGGATCCAAGTTGGGCTTGATCTCGGGGGTAGAACTCCCCGCGGCCCTTGAAAGCGCCATTTGGAATGTGCGGATCCCCCGCGCCATCGTCGCTTTCCTTTCAGGTACGAGCTTAGCCGTTGCAGGTGCAGTATTCCAAGGGGTTTTTCGGAACCCCTTGGTTTCTGACCATGTTTTGGGTGTATCCAACGGTGCATCCTTCGGCGCTGCTTTGGCTTTGCTCATCGGTTTGCCTATGGCGGTTGTGCAGACATCCGCTTTTATCTTTGGCATTTTGGCTGTGGTCATTGCCTTCTGGCTGATCCGGGTCTATAAAAACAACTCCATGCTGACTCTGGTGCTTTCCGGCATCATCATCAGCGGCTTTTTCTCCGCCATGGTATCTTTGATGAAGACCATGGCCGACCCATTGGATAAGATGCCCGCCATCGTGTTCTGGCTCATGGGCAGCTTTGCCAAGATCTCCTCCAAGGATCTCATCTACGCCATCCCCGCCATGCTGATCCCCGTTGGGGTGCTCTTTACCCTCCGCTGGAAGATCAACGTATTGGCGACGGGGGATGAAAGCGCAAAAGCGCTTGGCATGAACACCAACGCTTTCCGCCGGGTGCTGATCCTTCTTTGTACCTTTGCCACTGCAGCCACCGTTGCCATCAGCGGCGTAGTAGGCTGGGTAGGCCTTGTGATCCCCCATATCTCCAGGATCTTAGTCGGGCCGGATTACAAAAAACTCATCCCGGTGTGCATCTCCATGGGCGGCACCTATTTGCTGCTGATGGATAACGCCGCCAGGATGATCACCACTTATGAGATCCCCATTGGCATTCTGACGGCCGCCATCGGTGCGCCTTTGTTTGCCTTCCTGCTGAGAAAGGGGAGTGGATGGGAATGATCCTTGAGATCCGTGACGGCGCGTTCTCCTATGGCGAAGCCGATATTTTTCAGAACATCCACCTTTCTTTAAATCGGGGAGATTTTTTGTGCCTTTTGGGGCCCAACGGCTGCGGCAAGACCACGCTGCTGAAATGCCTGGGGTCCATGCTTCAGTTAAAACAGGGCAGCATCCTGTTAAACGGCCAAAGCCTTGAGAGCATCCCGCCCAAACAGCGTGCGGCGGATATCGGCTATGTTCCTCAGGAAGAAGGGGTTGCATTCCCCTTCAGCGTCCACCAGATGGTAAGCATCGGCCGCTCACCCTATGTAGGGTATTTTTCCGCTCCCACCGAGAACGATTACGAGATCGTGGAAGCTTCTTTAAAGCGGGTGGGCATCTACCATTTGAAGGATAAAGTATTCAACAAAATGAGCGGCGGCGAAAAACAGCTGACTTTGATCGCGCGGGCATTGGCCCAGCAGCCCAAGGTGATGCTGATGGATGAGCCCACCTCCCATTTGGATTACGGCAACCAGAACCGCATCATGCAGCTGGCGAGGGAACTGACGAAGGAAGGCATGGCTGTTTTGATGAGCACCCATACGCCGGATGCTGTGTTTACCTATGCGACCAAAGCGGCGTTGATGTACCACGGCAGCTTGATCGCCAAGGGCCTTCCTCAGGACGCACTGACCCAGGATAATTTAAGCTTGGCATACTCCATGCCCATGAAGATCTTTAAATTGACCGATGAAAACGGCAATGTGCAGACTTTCTGCCGGGCAGACAACTTTAACCAGGGGGGAAAATAACCATGTTATTGGAACAGATTTGGAAAGGCCTGCCCCAGGGCTTGGCTGATGAATACGTAGATGAGCTGATCCTCAATGGGGGATTCACCGGCGTATTGCTGAAATCCGGCGCTATGGGCGTCGCCATGAATGTCCGCTCCGGGACGGAGACCGATGCTCAGACCAGGGAGTTTCTGGGTACCTGCATCGGCCAGGATTGCCAGGATGTTTGCAGCCGTGTTTTTGAAAAGCTGGGCTCCGTTGAGAAAAACACTCCCGAGCGTTTTCTGCTCAACTCCATTCTGATCGCCATTTTTAATGCCTTCTCCGGCAAATGGTTCAACGAGGAGGACATGGCCAAGCGGGGATTGAAAGCGGATATCGGCGCCCAGGGCGGTCCTGCCAGCACCTTAAAAGAAGGGGAAGTGGCCACCATCGTAGGTTACGGCGGTATGGTACGCCCCATGTCCAAGATCGCAAAGAAAACTTTTGTGACGGAGTTGGAACCTGAATTGTTCAGCTCCTACCGCATCACCAGGGACGGCATCGAAAAGGGCCCCACCTGCACCACCGTTGTAAAATCCTCCGAACAGGAAAAATACTTTGCTCAGTCCGACCGCGTGTTTGTGACCGGTTGCACTTTGGTAACGGACACCATGGATGACATCCTCAGCCAGTGTGCCGGTAAACACATTGTGGTTTACGGTGCAACGGCAGCATTTTTACCCGATGTTCTGTTTGAAAACGGCGTAGAAAGCGTCCATACCATGGTGGTCACCAACACCGAACTGATGTCGGATATCCTTTTGAACTGCGCAGGTGCAGCCGAGCGGTTCTTCCCCATGGCCAGCCAGTGGGTCCTCATCGAAAGGAAATAAGCATGGCCTACTCTTGCGAGAAGTACAAGGTACCTGCCCTTACGATTGAAGAGATGGAAACGCTCATCGATGGGCTGAAGCTGTACCGTTACAACAGTCTGAGCATCGGTGCAGCTATGGGCATCCGTGCTGCATTCCGGGCATTGAGCGAGCTTGGTGCAGACCGCAATAATCGGGAGATCGAGCTGGCAACGGTAAACTCCGGCTATTGTTTTGCTCAAGCGGTCGAGTTCATCTGCGCGGTACCCCATCTGCGGGGCAGGATGAATTTTACTCCTTCCGATGATTACGACAACACCACTTTGGAAGCAAAGACCAAGGAAAAACAGGTGTTCATCCATATGAATAATCTGCCCTTTGCCTCCATTGAGGAAGTGCTCAGCGCAGATGACAATGCCCTTTTTCAGGCGGTCACAGTAACTGAGATCTAAGATTTACAAATCAAAAAAACAGCGGTAGAAGCAGTACGCTTTTACCGCTGTTTTTTGCTGTATAAAAGAAACCTGCTGCCCCTGCGGCGGCCATATGATGATGGAAAAGATGGGAGCAAGAGCATCCTGCCCCTGTAGGCACATTGAAAAACAGGCTTGCTGAAATACTTGTGCCGCATGGAAAGCAACAAAAAAGGGCGCCAACGAGCTGCCCATCCGCCATTTGGTGAGCCTGTGCGCCCTTTACAACATCAGTGCCGATGCTGTGCTGGGCATAAAGCGGGATGCAGGCCGCAAAGCGGGCGAGGCGTTGTGCCTTATAAAAGGGAAAACCGCAAATAAATGACCCCTGCCTTAGGCGGGGGTTTTGTGTTGTGCGCCCCGCCCTCACTGCCTTGACTTTGTGGTGGGCAAGGTTTTATACTCTCTTTAGATATTTGAGGAGGTAGATCCCATGGCAAGAGAATCCATCCCCCTTCCCCGCATCCCCCGGGAGCGCATGGATGATGTTTTACGGGCGGTACAGCAGTACCTGCTGGATGAAGGGTTTTTCCTTACGGATTATAAAGGCGAGACGGTGTACAAAAAGGGTACCGGTACCGCCCAGGCAATGCAGTTTGTAAAGGTGGAGCAGCAGGGCGAGCGTTTGATGCTGGAGGCCTGGCTGCGGGCCGGCATGGGCAAGGCCTATATCGGCAAAGAGATGGCATTGCAGGGCGCATTGGGCGCCATCCCCAAGAAGATCCTGCGGGATCGGGTGGAAAAACTCCAGTGGGTGGTCTCTTTGGTGCTCAGCGGCAACGGCCCCGATGGTGCGGCAGACCCCTTGGCCGGCGCCTTTGCACAGCCCAAAGTCCCAGAGGCCCCGAAAAAAGAGGAACCCAGGGTGGAACCCGTTAAGGAGGCCCCCAAAGCGGCATCTGCAGCGGCAGCCAACTTCTGCGCTGAGTGCGGCGCAAAGTTAAAGCCCGGTGCCAAGTTCTGCACCCAGTGCGGCGCAAAAGTATAAACGCAAAAAAGCCGATGCAGCAGCATCGGCTTTTCTTTTACCAATCAAAAAGCACCGCAAATGCGGTGCTTTTGTTGTTTGTTAAGAAGGCGTATCGCTTTCCACCGGGACTTTCTTCTTTTTAAAGACGCTCATGAGGCTATCCGTCAAAACGAAGCCGGCACCCACCAACAGGTTGGAATAGTAGGTGAACAGCCGCCAGATCAGCATGGCCACGTAGATGAGCTGTGCGCCGGGGAACAATACATTGAAGAAGATGAAGAACCCGCCTTCGCTGGCAAGGGCCGCACCGGGAAGGGGCACGAAGGATACCGTCAGGTACAGGAATGCCTGCAGGAATACGATATCGATGACGCCGCTGCCCTGGAGCCCCAATGCACGGTAGATGCAGTAGGTGATGAAGAAGTAGGCGCCCATCTCCAGCGTGCTGTACATCAACCCTTTGATCATCATGACGAGGTTAGTGCCGATGTACTTGCTGCTGGCATGGTATTCATCCAGCGTTTTGGTAACGGAAAGCAGCGTCTGCTCCGGCCGTTTGACCAGCTTGATTTTTGCTAAGAAGTTAATGACCTTGGTGGCGAACATCAAGGTTTTTACCTTGCTGATGATCACGAAGATCACAAGGGCCATCATGGTGGCGTTGATGACGATGCCAAGTACGGTCAGCCAGAAGATCTCAGGGTGTGCAGCGTAGTAGTAGCCGCCGCGCAGGATCATGCCTACGATAAAGTACAGGCACATGGTCAGCTGGAATACGATGAACTTCAAGCTGAACACGCAGCTGCTTTTACCCACGGGGATGCCATCCCGCTTTAAATACATAACCTGGATGGGCTGGCCGCCGCTGGCAAAGGGGGTGATGGCGCTGTAATAGCAGCCGATCATGGTTACCTTGATGGCATGGCGGAAAGAAATGTTTTCACCCACACCCTTTACGAACATGCGCAGGCTCATGGTGCTGCTGCCCCAGTGGATGAGCAGTACGCCGATGGCGATGAGCATCCAGATGGGGGAAAGGTCTCCAATTACGTTTAAAACACCGTTGAGTTCGGGGTTTAGTAAGCCATAGCCTAAGATGATGCCGATGGTCAAGCCAATGTATAACAGATTAAAGATGAGCTTTTTGCTGCCTTTTTTGGCTTTTTTCTCTTGCTGTTCCAAGAGTAGCACCTCCCATCTGCAAGTATGGTAATGTTATATTATCATCAATTATGCATAAGCGCAAGGTTTTGCCGCCTTGGCAGGCGATGTATTATTTGGAAGCGCCGCTTTGCCCCATGTTAATAGGAGTCGTAATGAACGCAGGCATCCTCATAAAAGCCCTTGACCCTGGGGGATTCATCGGGGTAGCCGATGGAGAGGACGGCGTAAGGGTCGATGCCTTCGGGGATGTTTAAAGTGGCTTTTAAGTGATCCACAATGGCTTTGCGGGGGTAGCTTGCCAGCCACACGCCACCAAGGCCCAGTGCATGGGCAGCCAAAAGGATGTTTTCACAGGCGGCGCCCACGCCGTGCTCGCTGTTGTCGTGTACGGGGCGGGCATCCTTGGCCCAATCCACACAGCAGACGATGGCAAGGGGCGCGCCGGCAACACAGGCGTGGCCGGGGGCGGCCTTGGCCATTTCGGCTAAGGTATCTTTATTTTGCACCACGATGAACTGCCAGCTGCGGCTGTTGCCGGCAGTGGGGGCGTGGAAGCCGCACTCCAGCAGTTTTTCAATGAGTTCTTTTTCTACAGTTCTATCCTGGTATTTCCGCACGCTTGCACGGGTGAGGATGCAGTCTAAAGCATTCATGGGGGATCCCTCCTGATGGTCGTTTACCTTATTATACCATACAAATGGCCGATGGGTGACGGATGGCGGAAAATGCGTTAAAATAAAGCGGGAGGTGGAACATATGGCAAAACCCCAATACCGGGTGATCCATCACAATGGTGATACCCTTGCGGTGGAAAAAGCCCCCGGCATCCCTACGACAGGCCCGGGCAGTTTGGCGGAGCTTGTAAAGCGCCATTACCCCGGCTATCTGCCCTGCCATCGGCTGGATGCCATGACGGGGGGCGTGGTGCTGTTTGCAAAGGGCCCCGCCTACGAAAGTTATTTGGAGCAGTTCCGCCTGCACAAGATGGAAAAACGCTATTATGCCATCACCAAGGGGGCCGTTAAGGCGGGGGAGTACACCCATCATTTGGAGCGGGACAAGCGGGGCAATACCCTTTGTGTACCAAACCGCACCAAATTCAGCCGCACGGCGGTGGCACGGTTTGAGAACATCTGCGCCGGTAACGGCCTTGCCCTTACCCGCTGCCTGCCCAGGACGGGGCGCACCCATCAGCTGCGGGTGCAGCTGGCGGCGCTCAGGCACCCCATTTTGGGGGATGACCGCTACGGCAGCCGGGAGTTTAATAAACTCTATGGCGCCCGCTACCAGGCCCTGTGGTCGGATACCCTCATCGTAACGGGGGAAGATGGCGAAAGGCTCACCTTTTATTCCAAACCGGTGTTCCCCAAACGGGCGATGGAAGCTTTGGGTTTAACGGAGGATCATTTTGACCATCCTTAAAAGGGTGATCAAATGGAATGGAGCAGCATGCACAGGTTAAAAGAATTGTATGTTCACCATCGCCAGATGGTGCAATACCTCATCTTTGGTGCTTTGACCACGGCGGTGAACTACGCTGTGTATTTTGTGCTGCGGTGGTGGATGAATGTGCCCTATCTATGGTCCAACGGCATTGCCTGGGCGGTGGCGGTCACCTTTGCTTACAGCACC
This sequence comes from Clostridiales bacterium, assembly GCA_015056185.1. GTDB lineage: Bacteria > Bacillota > Clostridia > Christensenellales > QAND01 > QAND01. The sequence goes on from SVGV01000038.1 coordinate 14,587, forward strand.
AACCGCATCTGGGTGTTTGAAAGCAAGCGCCGCGGCAGGGATGCCCTAAAAGAGGCGGCGGGGTTTTATGCAAGCCGCCTTGCGACTTTGCTGATGGAATCCGCCCTGCTATACCTGTGTGTGGATGTTTTACGCTTTGCCGATGGCCCAGTAAAGATCGTCATCGGGGTGCTGGTCATCATCGCAAACTATGCGTTAAGCAAATGGGTCGTGTTTCAAAAATAGAGCTTGAAGCAGAGTATGCGATCGATCAAGATACGTTGCAGACGAGGTGCAGGGGGATGCACCTCGCTTTTTTATGGCCATGTGCAGCTTTAAAAAAGCACCGGGCACGAATGTGCACGGTGCATGATTTTTTGAGGGGATTTTAAGGGGGGCTTTTTAAAAAAGTCCCCCTTATTAAAATACAATCTTCTTATTTAATGAGGGTCCCATCGGGGTTGATGCGGCCGATGATGCCTTCTGCAGCTTCTTTATCCATATACCACAGGCAGTTGGGGTGCATCTGCAGGATGGATGCGGGCACCTGCTCGGTCACGGGGCCCAGGATGGCGTTGGCCGTTGCCTGAGCTTTGCTGCTGCCAATGGTGATGGGGAAGGTCATGCGGGCGTGCATGACGGTTTTAAGACCCATGGTCATGCCGTAGAAGGGGCCGTAGCTGGGGTCCACGCCGTGCTGGGGCTGGGTGCGGATGTCCTCTACGATCTTATCGGAGACCCGGGTCACGTGCATGCCTTTGCCAAAGGGGGTGCCGGGCAGGCAGAAGCCGATGTGGGCGTCAGAGCCGATGCCAAGCTCCTGCAGGCCGATGCCGCCCAACGCCTGGATCTTCTTTTCATACCGTTCGCACTCCAATTCGGGGTCATCGGGGGTGCAGTTGGGCAGCATGCCATGCTCTTCATCCAAACCGAGGCCTTCAAACAGAGGCCGCATGGAGTGGTACATGGTCAGCTTTTTGGGGCAGGGGTTGGGGGTCACAAACTGGTCCACATTGGCGGTACGCAGGTTAGAGGTATCAAAGGGGCTCTTTTTGTACTTTTCTACGATCAAAGCGTGCATGGGGTTGGTGGTGGTGCCGGTGCAGCAGCCGATGATGCCGGTGGGGTGGGCAATGGCGTAGTTGATCCACACCGATGCGGCGGCTTCGATGACTTCGTCTCTGGAATCAAAAATACGGATTCTCACTTAAGTTACCTCCAAGATAAATTGGCCGATTGGCTTACTGCTTCAGTATAGCAGATGAAAGCAGGATTGTTTAGGGGAAAGTTCAGATCTTTTCCAGCGATTCA
>SVGV01000039.1 GCA_015056185.1 Clostridiales bacterium
GGTCGATGTATTTATTGAGGGCACCGATGTAACTCCAGATGGCGGTCAAAGCATCGGAGAAGCGCAGTTCATCCATGGCGGTGGTCACTTCACCCACAAGGGCGTTACCCATGGCTTCGATGCGCTCATCGTGCTCATCCAACGTGGCGTTCTTGGGCAATACGCCGCCCCGGTATTTTACCGTCATGGCAACAGAGCGGGAAAGGAGGTTGCCTAAATCATTGGCGAGGTCGCTGTTGATGCGGGTAAGCAAAGCTTCCTGGCTGTAGTTGCCGTCGCTTCCGAAGGCAACCTCACGCATTAAGAAGTAGCGGACGGCATCCACGCCGTAGCGGGCGCAGAGCTCCACGGGGTCTACCACATTGCCCTTCGATTTGCTCATCTTGCCGCCGTCGATGACCAGCCAGCCATGGCCGAACACCTGCTTGGGCAGGGGAAGATCCAGCGCCATGAGCATGATGGGCCAAATGATGGTGTGGAAGCGGACGATCTCTTTGCCCACCAGGTGGATGTCGGCAGGCCAGTACTTCTGGTACTTGCTGTCATCTTCGCTCATGTAGCCCAAAGCGGTGATGTAGTTGCTCAGGGCATCGATCCACACATATACGGTGCAGTCTTCATCAAAGGTGACGGGGATGCCCCATTTTACGCTGCTGCGGGCAACGCACAGATCCTCAAGGCCGGGCAGGAGGAAGTTGTTAAGCATCTCGTTTTTGCGGGAAGCGGGCTGGATGAAGTCATCATGGGTGTTGATGTACTCAATGAGCCTGTCGGCATATTTGGAAAGACGCAGGAAGTAGCTGCTTTCCTTGGTTTTTTCCACGGGGCGGCCGCAATCGGGGCACTTGCCATCCACCAGCTGCCGTTCCAGCCAGAAGGATTCGCAGGGGGAGCAATACCAGCCTTCGTATTCCCCTTTGTAGATATCGCCCTGATCGTACAGCTGTTTGAAGATCTTCTGCACCACCTTAACGTGGCGGTCATCGGTGGTGCGGATGAAGTCATCATAGCTGATGCCCATGAGCTTCCACAAATCCAGGATGCCGGAGACGATGTCATCCACAAACTGTTTGGGGGTCTTGCCCACATCCTTGGCTTTGCGCTCGATCTTCTGGCCGTGCTCGTCGGTGCCCGTTAAGAACATGACGTCGTGGCCCTGCAGGCGCTTAAAGCGCGCCATGCTGTCGGCGGCTACGGTGCAGTAGGCATGGCCGATGTGCAGCTTATCACTGGGGTAATAGATGGGGGTGGTGATGTAAAAAGGTCCCTTATTCATGGCGCCCTCCTAAGTATGATCTAAATATTATCGCGCTACGATGCGGCCATCCTGATAGATGGGCACCACATCGCAAACGTCGATGGAAAAGCAGTAATCGAGATCCGCCTGAAGGCCCAGGGATACCAGCCGCTGGTAATGGGTGGCGGAAGACAGCGCACCGTGGACATTGGCGCTGTTGCGTGCGTAAAAATCCTCTGCCATGCGGCCAAGGTCGTCCAGCTCCAGCTTACCCACGCGGCTGCGGAGCTTATGGATGAAACAGCCGGCGGTGAAGATATCATCGCTGCTGAATTTGCCGTGGGTGCCGCTGCACAAAATGGTAACGTCTTCATGGAGCTTAGCAAGCTCGTCCACCAAGGCAGTGGCATTGATGAGGGCCCCGATGTACAGCGCCTTTGCGTCCACCGCCCGGGCGATGGTGGCGGTGCCGTTGGTGGTGCTTAAAATGAGGGTCTTATCCCGGATGGCCTCCTCCACATACTGCAGAGGGGAATTGCCAAAGTCAAAGCCGGGGAGCTTTTGGGCGTTCCGTTCACCGCCCAGAACAGCGTTGTTGTGGCGCATCTTGCTGCAAAGATCCATGGCGGCTTCCACATCCTCCACGGGGATGATCTGGGCGCAGCCGTTATTGAGTGCGGTCACGATGGTGGTGGCTGCACGCAGTGTATCGATGGCCACCACCACTTTGCCATCCAACTCCTTTTTCGTTACATGGGTATTGGCGGCATAAACTTCGATCTTCATATAAAATCCTTTCCATCCGCAAAGCGGGGGTTGGTGACATACATTCCCCATTATGGGGTACCCGTTATTATATCACATCTTTTCCCAATGGGGTAGCGGTATCAGAAATTGCACTAGCACAGCCGGGCGAAAAAGCCTGCACACGCCATCCCCACCAGGGTGTGGATCATACAGGCACTGATGGTGTAGCGGTAATCCTTGATGCCCACGGCGCCGTAGTAGACGGATGCGGTATAAAACACCGTTTCGCTGCACCCTACTAAGATGCAGGCGGTGCGGCCAATAAGGCCATCCGCCCCGTAGGTGGAAAGCACATCCGCCAGCATGGCCAACGCCGCCCCACCGGAAAATGGCCGCACCACCGCGATGCCCAGTGTTTCCGGCGGCAGGCCCACCGCCCGGGCAAGAGGGGTCAATAGAGATGCCATGGCGTCAAACACGCCGCTTGCGCGCATCATCCGCACCCCAATGAGCATGCCGCACAAATAGGGCATCACATGAATGGCTGCCGTAAACCCATCCCTGGCACCGGCGGAAAAGGCGGCAAAGCAATCGGTACGGCGGATGGTGCCGTAAAGCACCACACCCATCAGGAAGATGGAAAGAAGAGAGGCAGAAACATCCTTCATTTTCGCTTCCTCATGAAAAGGGCGGTCACGATGCCCACCACCGTCATCAACGTGCTGCAGAGTATAATGGGGATGGTGACAGAAAACGCATCGGCGCTGCCGGCCGCCGCCCGCACAGCGATGACGGATGTGGGGATGAGCAATAGGCTGCTGGTGTTGAGCACCAAAAACATGATCATGTCATCACTGGCCCTCTCCCCCGGCTGCAGCCGTGCCATGTGCTCCATGGCCTTTAAGCCAAAGGGGGTGGCGGCGGCGCCCATGCCCAGGGTATTGGCCGCGATGTTCATGCTGATGGCCTCCATGGCAGGGCCATCATGACGCACCCCGGGGAACAACGGCGCCATCAGTTTACTCATCCCCCGGGCCAGTTTGCCGTTAAGCCCGCTTTCATGGCCGATCTCTAAAATACCCATCCACAGCATATAAGCCCCCAGCATGGTAAGGGTGATGGTAACTGCCTCACCGGCGGCCTCCATGGCGGCATTGGGCAGAGCGGAAAAACTGCCATTATAACAGGAAAATACGCACGAAATCATGAGCATATACTGCCAGATCTGTCTCATACAAACCCCCTATCAAAAGTTTTCAAAACGAATTCAACAAAAAAGCACAAAAACCATTGCACTTTTTCCTTTTAACTGGTAAAATTGTGTTATTGTAACAATAGGTTTCATAACCAGTAAGATATAAGGGGTAATGAAGATGAAATCGACCGGCATTGTAAGAAAAGTTGACTCCTTGGGCCGCGTGGTGCTCCCCATCGAGCTGCGTCGTACCATGGGCATGGATGTGAAGGATCCCGTTGAGATCTTCGTCCAGGGTGACCGTATTGTGCTGCGTAAATACCAGCCTGCATGCATCTTCTGCGGTAGCGAGAAGGATCTTGTGGAACATGGCGATTACATGGTCTGCCGCAGCTGTATTGAAGCACTGGCACAGAAGTAACCCCAACCGATGCACTGCATCTTCTGCCCGAGGTAACTCGGGCAGTTTTTTTACCCTTTTGCACCATTGTATGCCCATAGAAAGGATCTATGCATGAGGCAATCACAAAAAAGTGTCTCATTAAAGAAACAACAAAACAAGAAGCTTTGTTGTTTTTCATCCAGCATTTGGATGTATTGCCCCATATATTTCCACATCATTTTTTTATAAAAACACGGTAACAAGCAACTGTATTTGTGTTTTCTCTTTGTTTTATCCAAATCCTTGTGATTTTCTGCACAAGATTTTCCAACCATTTGTTCATTGGCTTCGCCAGCCATGAGACAAATATGGTATACTATAAATGAGGAGTTGATACCATGGCAAATGTATTGATTGTGGTTGATTATCAGAATGATTTTGTGGATGGCGCCCTGGGCTTTGAAGGGGCAGAGCTGCTTTCGGGCGGCATTGTAAACCATGTAAACGATGCCTTAAAACAAGGGGACCCCGTGTATTTAACGCTGGATACCCACTTTGAAGATTACATGGATACCGCCGAGGGCAAGCGGCTGCCCATCCCCCACTGCATCAAGGGAACAAAGGGCCACGAGCTCTACGGCGCCCTTGCATCCTACGCCGATGCCCCCGGGGTAACGGTGATAGAAAAGCCCACCTTTGGCTCGGTGGATCTTGCAAAGGCCATTTTAGATGCCCACGGCAAGGGCCCCCATACCTTCCACCTTATGGGTCTTGTGACCAACATCTGCGTGCTGAGCAACGCAGCGTTGTTAAAGGCCGCCTTCCCGGAATCCGAGTTCATCATCCATGGGGATCTGTGCGGCGGCGGGGACAAAGCCCTTCATGAAAAGGGCCTTGACGTGATGGAAGGTCTGCTTATGACGGTGATCCGCTAATCTTTGCCCGGTTTTTTGCCATCGGGGTAGCGGCACAGCAGATTGAGGTTGTTGGCCACGGCGGCAAGCAGATCCGCTAAGTATTTAGCCTCCTCCACGGTGCAGCAGCTGAGGATCTGTTTTGATACCAGCGCCGCCGTAAGGATGAGATCCGCTGCGTCCTCCCGATCCCGCTTCATGCTGCCACCTCCCCTTACCTTATGGTATGCGGCAGTTCAGGATAAGTGAAAATAGAAAGCTCCGTATTGCTACGGAGCTTTTTTTATACCCGCCAATGGGCTAAGAACTCTTTTAACGGTTCACTCTTGGGCGCATCCAACAGCTGAGCCGTGGGGCCCATCTCAGTAAGATCGCCCTTGTGCATAAAGAGCATCACATCGCACAGCCGAGCGGCCTGGGCCAAACTGTGGGTGGACATCACAACGGTGCATCCCGTTTCTTTGCGGTAATCCATAAGGGCCTTCTCGATGCGGTCGTTCCCCGCGATATCCGCAGCGGAGGTGGGTTCATCCAGCAGCAGCACTTTGTGGGGCATCACCAGCACCCGGGCAAAGGCCATGCGCTGGGTCTCTCCGCCGGAAAGGCGGCTGCCCATGCTTTGGGCAAAGGATTCCATGCCCACCTTTTTTAACGCCTCCAGAGCGGGGGCTTCTTCTTTTTTGCGGTCCTCCGGCAACGCCAGCTGCACGTTTTTTAAAACCGACATCTGAAAGCCGTAGGGGTGCTGGGGCAGGTAGGCCATCTGACCCTCGGTAAACAGGGGTTTCATGGGAGCATCGGGGGCTAATACCCCCGCCAGGATGCGCAAAAAGGTGCTTTTGCCGCTGCCGTTGGCCCCCACCAGTGCATAGCTTTTGCCCGGTTCAAGGTTTAAGGCCGGCATGGAAAGTACCCGGCGCTCGCCATAGGTTTTTGTGATGGAAGGAAGCTGGATCATGGCCGTTCCTCCTGCAATTTCGCTGCGATGGCGTTGATGCCAAAGGCAATGATCAAAAGTAAGATGCCAAGGGCCACCGCAAGGCCAAAGTTGCCTTTGTTGGTCTCAAGCATGATGGTGGTGGTCATAACGCGGGTCTTAAACTGCACGTTGCCCCCCACCAGCTGTACCGCACCCACCTCGGAAATGGCGCGGCCGAAGCCCGTCAGCACCACGCTGATGAGCTGAGGGCGGCATTCTTTTAAGATGAGCCACAAGGTCCTGCGGCGGCTGAGGCCGATGCCCGCCGTGGTCTCCATGATCTGGGGTGCTTTTGCAGATACAATGGAAGAGGTAAGCCCCATGACAATGGGGGTGATGAGCACCACCTGGGCGATGACCATGGCGGTAACGCTGAACAATAGGCGCAGGGCACCCAACGGCCCGCTGCGGGAAAGCAGCAAAAACACCACAAGGCCCGCCACCACAGGGGGCAGACCCATCAGGGTGTGGATGATTTTTAAGATCAGCTTGCGCCCTTTAAAATTGCTTGTCCCCAGCAGTACCCCCAGCGGCACACCGATGCACACCGCAACGGTGGTGCTGGTGAGGGACATGCGCAATGTGACCAGCAGAATATTGCGCAATTCAGGATTGGCCCCAAACATCAGTCCAAGGGCCTCTCCAAAGACTTCCCAGCTCATTCCTTGTGTATCCTTTCCCATTAAAGAGGATGATTATACTCTACATGGTTTATAACCCCATTGCAAGGGATGAAGGCAAAAAAAGCGGGGGGAAACATTCCCCCCGCAATTTTTTACGGTTTATGATCAGTCTACAAAGAACAGGGCTTCGCCGTATTCTTCCACACCGTATTTGGCGATGAGCTCGAGAGCTTCGTCAGAGGTGATCCACTCGATGAAGGCTTTGGCGCCTGCAGTGTTGGTGTCGGGGTGCTTTTCAGCGCTGACTTCGATGACACTGTAGGTGTTCTTCATTTCGTCGGATTTCTCAAGCAGGATCTCCAGATCCAGGTTTTCTTTGTTGGCAAGGAAGGTGGCTTTGTCGGTGAGAACATAAGCGCCACGCTCGCTGGCCTGGTTCAGGCAAGCGCCCATGCCGGCACCGGCGGAAATGTAGTAAGCAGCGCCGGTGGGGTCGATCTCGGCAGCAGCCCAGATCTTCATTTCGGCCTTGTGGGTGCCGCTGTCATCGCCGCGGGATACGAACTCAGCGCCTTCGGTAGCAGCGATGGCTTTGAGAGCATCAATAGCGGTTGCGCAGTCTTTTACGCCTGCGGGGTCAGCAGCGGGGCCAACCAGCACGAAGTAGTTGAACATGAAGGGGATGCGCTCTACGCCGAAGCCGGCCTCTACGAAAGCTTCTTCAGAAGCCTTGGAGTGGACCAGCAGGCAGTCAGCATCGCCGGATTCGCCCAGTTTGATGGCGGCGCCGGTGCCGTTGCTGGTGATCTCCAGTTTGTAGCCGGTTTTGCCTTCGAAGGTGGGCTGCAGATAGGGCAACAGGCCGCTATCGTTTACAGAGGTGGTGGTGGACAAGCGGATGACGGGGTTTTCGGGGGTGGGGGTCTCAGCAGCGGGAGAACCGCAGCCAACCAGAGCCAGGCCCAGAACCATCATCACTGCCAACAGCAGGGACAGTTTTTTCATTGGTATTTCTCCTTTCCAATTTGGGAGGCATGGGGGTTTCCGCCCATACCCTGACGCCCTTAAGCCTTAGGTTGCCCCTTAGGCCGTAAGGGTCGGAGCCCGATATCAGCGCTATTATAACCCATGGCGCAGTATTTTCCAAGTATTCCCCCAATAAAAATAGCCGTATATTGGTAAAGATTTGTTTCTGTCTTTCAGATATAGAAAGGCGGCTAATTTCCTCTTGCTATTGAGAATCATTCTTGTTAATATATTAATAGAAGATAACCCTGCGGGGTAACATATGAAAAATTTTAGGAGGAACAAACATGAAATTACAGGGTAAATCCATCGTAGTAACGGGCGCATCTTCCGGCATGGGCCGCGCCATTGTAGAACGCTATGTAAAAGAGGGCGCCAATGTGGTGGCAGTTGCCCGCCGCAAAGAGCGTTTGGAAGAACTGGCTGCATCCTTAGCCGATGCCCCCGGTTCCATCCTGGTATTCCAGGGGGATGTGAGCCGCAGAGAGGATAACGAAGCCATGATCGATGCTGCCGTAAAGGCTTACGGCAAGCTGGATGTACTGGTAAACAACGCCGGCATCATGGACGATATGTCCCCCATCGGCGATGCCACCGATGAAATGTATGAGCGCATCATGAAGGTAAACGTGTACGGCCCCATGGCAGCCATGCGCAAGGCGGTACAGGTCTTCTTAAGCCAGGGCAACGGCGGCAACATCATCAACGTGGTATCCGAAGGTGCTTACCACACCTGCGCCGGCGCCATCTACTGCGCCAGTAAGGCCGCCCTTACCAGCCTGACCAAGAACACCGCCTTCATGTACATGCCCGATGGCATCCGCGTCAACGCCATCGCCCCCGGCGGCATCCAGACGGAGATCGCTACCAGCATGGGCATGCCCAACATGGCAGGCTACGGCCGTGCCCAGAAGGTCATCGCATGCGCCCCCGCTCCCGGCACCGGCGAGCAGATCGCAGGGGCTGCTACCTTCCTGGCCAGCGACGACAGCAGCTATGTAAATGGCGATGTGCTGATGGTGGACGGCGGCTGGTGCGCCATGTAACAGTGTAAAAAAAGCCCTTCGGGGCTTTTTTTATTGCCTTTTTCAGATTCAGAACCACACACCCCCACAGCGCAGGTGATGCCGCCGCCGTTTTGTGGTATGATGGTTTTATGATATCATACCCCATCCCCCATTTTTAAGGAGGCAGCAAATGGTCTATCGTGATTTTAACGGCAAACAGGTTTCCCTTTTAGGTTATGGCTGCATGCGCCTGCCCACTGAGGACGCGCCCAACGGCAAAAAGAAGCCCATCCAATCGGTAGCCAATGAGCTGCTCACCGCTGCGGTGGAAGGCGGCGTCACCTATTTTGATACCGCTTACCCCTATACCGACGGCAACAACGAAGCCGCCGTGGCAGAGGCATTAAAGGATGTGCGGGAAAAAGTCACCATTGCCACCAAGCTGCCCATCTTTATGGTAAAAGAGGCGGCGGATATGGAGCGGTTTTTGGATGAACAGCTCAAGCGCCTCAATACCGAAAAGATCGATGTATACCTCATCCACGGCCTTGGCTTAAAGCGGCTGGATCTGTTTTTAGAGCTGGGCGGCCGGGAGTTTTTGGATAAAGCGCAGGCCGATGGCAAGATCGGCATGGCGGGCTTTTCCTGCCACGATGGTGTGGATGGCTTTAAAAAGACGCTGGATTGCTACAACTGGGGCATGACCCAGGTGCAGTACAACATTATGGATAAGTTCAACCAGGCCAGCATCGAGGGGGTGCGCTACGCCGGCAAAAAGCAGGTGCCCGTGGTCATCATGGAGGGCCTTAGAGGCGGCGACCTTGCCAATGCACCCAAGGCCGTGAAGGAGATCTACGATGGGAGCGGCCGTGATTGGAGCGCACCGGAATGGGGCTTCCGCTTTGTGGCCAACGAGGCGGAGATCAAGTGCATCCTTTCCGGCATGACCAGTATGGATATGCTAAACGATAACCTGCGCATCTTCAGTGGCATTACCGCCCCCGGCACCTTTACGGAAAGCGATCATGCCACCTGCGATGCCGTCCGCGCCATGTACGAAAAGCTCATCCAGGTGCCCTGCACCGGCTGCAGCTACTGCCAGCCCTGCCCCCAGAACATCCGCATCCCCTCTATTATGACCCAGTTTAACCGCGTTACCATGTTTGATGCCGCCGAAAGCGCCAAGAAGAGCTATCTGAACATCGTGAAGGAAGACCGGGGCGCCGACCGCTGCGTCCGCTGCGGATTGTGCGAAAGCAAGTGCCCTCAGGACATCAGGATCATGGATGAACTGGCAAAGATCCACAGTTATTTTACGGAGTAAAGGAGAAAACCAGCATGCAGTACCGCAGTTTTCGTGACGGCACCAAGGCATCTCTGTTGGGGTACGGGTGCATGCGCATCCCCTCTGAAACCATCAACGGCAAGCAGGTGAGCATTCAGAAGGAGGCTGACCGGCTTTTGATGGCCGCTTTTGAGGGAGGCATCAATTATTTTGACACCGCCTACCCCTATGTGGACGGCAGCAACGAGGCCGCCGTGGGCCGTGCCTTAAAGCCCGTCAGGGATCAGGTGCACATTGCCACCAAGCTGCCCATCAACATGCTGAAGGAAAAGGCGGATATTGCGCGCATTTTTCATGAGCAGCTGACCCGGCTGGAGACGGACTACATCGACGTATACCTTCTGCACGACATGCGCATGAAGTACATGGATATGTTCCGGGAATTTGGCGGCTTTGAGTTTTTGGAAAAAGCCCTTGCCGACGGCAAGATCAGAAAAATCGGTTTTTCCAGCCATGACAACAACGAAAACTTTAAAAAGATCCTGGATAGCTACCACTGGGATATGTGCCAGATCCAGTTCAACATCCTGGACATTGACTTCCAGGCGGGTCTTGACGGCCTGCGCTATGCCGGCGAAAAGGACATCCCCGTTGTCATTATGGAAGGTTTGCGGGGCGGCGACCTTGCAAATGCACCCAAGGCCGTGCAGGAGATCTACGATGCCACCGGCAAAGGCTGGAGCGCACCCGAATGGGGCTTCCGCTTTGTGGCCAACTATGCCGAAGTCATGACCATCCTTTCCGGCATGACCACCATGGAGATGCTAAACGACAACCTGCGCATCTTTGATAGCCTCACCCCCGGCTGCGTCAGCGAGGAGGATGCGGCGGTGTACGATGCCGTAAGGGAGACCTACCACAAGCTGATCCAGGTGCCCTGCACCACCTGCAAGTACTGCCAGCCCTGCCCCAAGGGCGTTACCATCCCCCAGATCTTCACGCAGTTTAACCGGACGACCATGTTCAACAACACCGCTTCCCCCCGCCGCCACTACGGCGAGATGTTAAAGAGCGGCAATGCAGCGGATCAGTGCGTGCGCTGCGGACTTTGCGAGACCAAATGCCCCCAGAGCATCGCGATCATGGATGAGCTTATGCGGGCTCATGAATACTTTACAAAGTAAACTTCTGCTGAGCGGCGCCTGGTGGCGCCGTTTTTTTGCAAAATTTGAAATACAACAATTTCCATCGAGTTTTCCCTTACCGTTTGGAACTTCTATGCTAAAATACTGATATACACAAGAGCATTGGCTCGGAAGGAGTATGGATTTGCAATATCGTACGTTAAAAGATGGTACCAAGGTTTCCCTCTTGGGTATGGGCATCATGCGCATGCCCACGGAGCCGACGGAAGACGGCGGCGAACGACCCATCCAATCCCTGACCGATGAAATGGTAAAACTTGCGGTGGAAGGCGGCATCAACTACTTTGATTCTGCCTACGTGTATAACAGCGGCAATAACGAGCGTGCCATGGGCAAAGCACTTGCACCTTACAGGGATCAAGTGATGGTCGCCACCAAGCTGGCCATGGGTTATGTACATGAATACAAGGATTTTATGCGCCAGCTGGATGAACAGCTGGATCGACTCCAGATGGATTACATCGATTATTATTTGATGCACAATTTGGGCACCAAGCGGCTGAATACCATGCTGGAGCTGGGCATCTTAAAGTTTTTGGATGAAGCCAAGGCTCAGGGGAAGATCCGCCATGCGGGCTTTAGCTGCCACAACGGTTTTGAAGGCTACAAAAAGACGCTGGATTGCTACGACTGGGAGCTGACGCTGGTGCAGTACAACATTTTGGATAAACACACTCAGGTAGGCTTAAAAGGCCTGGATTACGCCTACAGCAAAAACGTACCCGTAGCCATTATGGAAGGGCTGCGGGGCGGCGATTTGGTCAACCCGCCCCAAGAAGCGCTGGATCGGTACCATAAGGCCGATGCCTCCCGTTCCATCCCCCAATGGGGCTTCCGCTTTGTGGCGGATCACCCCGCCGTTAAGTGCATCCTTTCCGGCATGACCAGCGTAGAGCAGCTGAAGGACAATCTTTCTATTTTCGATTCTCTGCCGCCGGCGGGATCCATGACGGCAGAGGAAAGTGCCCTTTATGATGACATCCGTGCCATTTACACCAAACGGATGCGCAACACCTGCACCCGCTGCAACTACTGCCAGCCCTGCCCCAAGGATGTATACATCCCCGGTATTTTTACCTCCTACAACCGTTCTTCCATGTTCGATGCTTTTGAGAGCGCCAAGGCCGATTACACAGGCATTTTGAAGAAAGGCCGCGGGTCGGATCAATGCGTCCGCTGCGGTCTGTGCGAGACCAAATGTCCTCAGGGCGTATCCATCATGGAGGATCTTCAGAAAGCTCACGAATACTTTACAAAATAACAAAAGGCGTGCCCTTGGCACGCCTTTTTTGTTATCTATGCCTTTTTGCAGAAACTTTACTATGGTAAAATAGGATTAACATTCCCATAACTACTCAGTAGGCGAAAGGAGCAAATGTGATGCAATACCGGACGTTTGACCCCTTAGGAGAAGTTTCTTTGTTGGGCATGGGCATCATGCGCATCCCCACCGAGGTCAATGCAGAGGGCAGCGAAGTACCCATCCAGTCCGTCACCGATGAGCTGGTAAAGACCTGCATCGAAAACGGCATCAACTACTTTGATACCGCCCGGGCCTACGGCAACGGCGCCAACGAGCGCTCCCTGGGCAAGGCCATCGCACCTTACCGCAAGCAGGCTAAGATCGCCACCAAACTGGCCATGGGCTATGTTCACGAATACGCCGATTACATGCGGGAGCTGGATGCCAGCTTAGAGCGGCTCCAGACCGATTACGTGGATGTGTACCTCATGCACAACTTCGGCTTAAAGCGGCTGGATACCATGCTGGAACTGGGCATCACCCGCTTTTTGGATGAAGCCTTGGCCTGCGGCAAGATCCGCATGGCGGGCTTTAGCTGCCACAACGGCTATGAAGGCTACAAAAAGACGCTGGATTGCTACGATTGGGGCATGGTCCAGGTGCAGTACAACGTGCTGGATAAATTCAACCAGGCCACCATCCAGGGTCTGGACGACGCTTACAAAAAGGGCACCCATGTGGTCATTATGGAAGGCCTGCGGGGCGGCGACCTGGCCCGCGTGCCCAAGGCTGTGGAGGACATCTACGCCGAAAGCGGCGAAGTACGCACCCCGCCCGATTGGGGCTTCCGCTTTGTGGCGGATCACCCCGCCGTAAAGTGCATCCTTTCCGGCATGACCAATATGGATCAGTTAAAGGAAAATCTGGCCATCTTTGATGCCCTGCCCCCTGCCGGCTCCATGACGGAAAAAGAGAGCGCCATGTACGACGCCGTCCGGGATACCTACGCAAAGCTCACTAACGTGGGCTGCACCGGCTGCAACTACTGCCAGCCCTGCCCTCAGGATGTATACATCCCCCAGATCTTCAACCAGTACAACCGTGTCAGCATGTTTGATATGGAGGAGGCCGCCCGCCACCACTATATGAACATCTTAAACAAGCAGCAGCGCGGTGTGGATAAGTGCATCGGCTGCGGCCTGTGCGAGACCAAGTGCCCCCAGGGTGTGCCCATCATGGCAAAACTGCGGGAAGCACACGAGTTTTTTACGAAATAACGGGGGATGCCCCCGGCGGCCAAAGGGGGGCTTTTGTAAAAGCCCCCTTTGGAAACCCGAAAACTTTACCCTTGCGAGGTGCACATTCGTGCCCCTCGCTTTTTTATGCAATGTACACCTTGTGTCCATTGCGGCAAGCAGATGGCCCACTGCCTGTGGTTTACAGGGTTTACCCCACGGTGTTAACAACCGTTTCTCATCCTCCGCCCCCTGCCGAGGCACCGTAGGTGCATCGGCATAAAAAAGCAGGAGGCACCGTAGGTGCATCCTGCCCATTAAAGTTTTTAGAGTTCTCAGAACCTTTTTTCAAAAAGGTTCTGAGCCGCCGGAGGCAAAAAACCCTCAGTTCTATTTAGTTGCCTTTTTTCAGTTTGCTCTGTTCCTTTAAGCGCATGGTGTTGCTGAGCGTGCGCTTACGCAGGCGGAAGCTCTGGGGGGTGACCTCTAAAAGCTCGTCATCGGCCAGGAACTCCAAAGCTTCTTCCAGGCTCAAACGGCGGGGGGGCACCAGGCGCAGGGCTTCGTCGCTGCCGGATGCGCGCATGTTGGTCATCTGCTTTTTACGGCAGACGTTCACGGCGATATCCTCCAGTTTGGGGGAATAACCCACCACCATGCCCTCATACACGGGGGTGCCGGGGCCGATAAACAGGGTGCCGCGATCCTGGGCATTGAACAGGCCGTAGGCGACGGCATCCCCGGCCTCAAAGGCGATGAGGGAACCGGTGAACCGGCGGGTGACCTCGCCCTTAAAGGGTTCGTACCCTTCAAAAATGCTGTTCATAATGCCTTCGCCACGGGTATCCGTCAAGAACTCGCTGCGATACCCTAAGAGACCCCGGGAGGGGATGAGGTACTCCAGCCGCATCCGGCTGCCGGAAGGAGCCATCTGCAGCATCTCGCCCTTGCGCTGGCTGATCTTCTGCATCACAGCGCCCACGCTCTCTTCGGGGATGTCGATGACAAGGCGCTCCACGGGCTCGTGGCGTTTGCCGTCGATCTCTTTATACAGGACTCGGGGGGTGCTTACGGAGAACTCGTAGCCTTCCCGGCGCATAGTCTCGATCAAAATGGAAAGGTGCATTTCACCCCGGCCGGCCACCAAAAAGCTGTCGGTGCTTTCGCCGTCGCGGACCCGGAGGGAGACATCCTTTAATACCTCGCGGTACAGCCGTTCCCGCAGCTGGCGGGAGGTGACAAACTTGCCTTCCTTGCCGGCAAAGGGACTATCGTTGACGCTGAAGGTCATTTCGATGGTGGGCTCGCTGATCTTGGTAAAGGGCAGAGGCTCCACCGCAGTAAGGGAGGTGATGGTCTCGCCGATGTTGACCTCCGTCAAACCGCTGATGCACACGATGTCGCCCATCATGGCGGATTCCACCGCCACCCGCTTTAACCCATCGATCTGGTACAGGTTGACGGCCTTGCCTTTATAGGGGGCGTGCTTTCCGTGGAAATCGCTGATCATGACCTCCTGGTTCTGGCGGATGGCGCCCCGCTGGATGCGGCCAATGGCGATGCGGCCCACGTATTCGTTGTAATCGATGGAGGAGACCAGCATCTGCAGTTCCCCTTCGCCATCCCCCTCGGGGGCGGGAATGTAATCGATGATGGTTTCGAACAACACCTTTAAGTTGGGGTCCTGGTGGTCGGGATCCGCACTGGCGGTGCCGGCACGGCCGCTGCAGTAGATGATGGGGCTATCCAGCTGCTCTTCCGAAGCGTTGAGGTCCATCAAAAGCTCCAGTACTTCATCCACCACCTCGCCGATGCGCTGATCGGGCCGATCGATCTTGTTGATGACGATGATGACCCGGTGGTTCATCTCCAGCGCGCGCTGGAGCACAAAGCGGGTCTGGGGCATGGGGCCCTCGGCTGCATCCACCAGCAGGATGACGCCATTGACCATCTCCATAATGCGCTCTACCTCGCCGCTGAAGTCGGCGTGGCCGGGGGTATCCACAATGTTGATTTTGACATCGCCATAGTGGACGGAGGTGTTCTTGGCCAGGATGGTGATGCCGCGTTCACGCTCTAAGTCGTTGTTGTCCATAACGCGCTCTTCCACCACCTGGTTTTCCCGGTAGACGCCGCCCTGTTTTAAGAGTTCATCCACCAAGGTGGTCTTGCCATGGTCGACGTGGGCGATGATGGCAATGTTTCTAAGATCGTTTCGTACCATAAATCTATCAGCTCCTCACCGGCAAAGCCGGGCTGTTATCACAAACATTTATTATACAACAGCTTCCCCTCGATTTGAAGATTTTACATAAATCTTTTTGCAGGGAGCCCCTGCAGGCATGCCGCGGGCAAGGTGGAGCGGTTGGATGGGTTGATAACCCAACGGTATTAGGCGGCGAGTCTGCACCCATGCCGCAGGCACCGGGCGGGGCCCGGAGCCCTGTGGCAACGCATAGGGTGCATATGAGAATAACAAACAACGACCCCGTAAAGTCTTTGAGTTCTTGTTTTGTGAGCGAACATCTCATAAGGAACGGACAACGACATATACAGGCTTACCTGCAGAGGCGGGTCAGGGGGAGAGTGCAATCTCTCCCCCTAGACCCCCTCTGCACTCCCCCTTACCCCCTCTGACTGCCCGGGAGAAATGGCCAAACGCTCGCAAGGTATTTTTACAAAATACCATTGCTCACAGG
>SVGV01000040.1 GCA_015056185.1 Clostridiales bacterium
CTACCCCCGGTACCATCGGTAAAAGCACCCAGGTTTAGGATGCATCATCAACAGGCACAGTAAGTACGCTGTGCCTGTTCTTGTATCGTTTGGATCCATGTGGTAGATTAAAACAAACCGATCGATGGGCATAAATTAGCGGAGGCGAATCATGGGCAACACTTACGATATTCGAAGATTCCAACACAGCGATGCAGAGGAAGTCTCTGCACTGATCATCAAAACTCTGAGAACCACAAACAGCAAAGATTATCCTCCTGAGCACATCGAAAACGATGTAAAAGCCTTTACACCAAAGGCCGTCATCGCACGGGCTGAATGGACCCATTTTTATGTTGTTTGTCATGAAAGCACCATCGTCGGCTGCGGTGCCATCGGCCCCTATTGGGGCAAGGAGGATGAAAGCTGCCTGTTTAACATCTTTGTACTGCCTGAATATCAAAACAGGGGCATTGGTCGTAAGATCATGGAAGCGCTGGAACAGGATGCATACTTTTTCCGTGCCGGGCGAATTGAGATCCCCGCCTCCATCACCGCCTGCGGGTTCTACCAAAAGATGGGCTATACATACAAAAACGGCATTGCCGTTGTTGATGAAGAAGGGTTATATCGTTTGGAAAAATTCAGGTAAACAGGGTTTCAAATCAGAATAAAAACCCCCATGAAAGCAAACAAAAAAGCCAGGCTATACACAGCCTGGCTTTTTCTTTTTTGCTTAGTAGGATTTTGCAAAGTAGGTCATGGCCTTTGCGGGGCGGCCGCAGATGGCGCAAACCTTGCCCTCGGCTTCCTCCTGGCCTTCAAAGGGCATGCAGCGGGTGGTGATGGCGGCATCGGCCTTCAATTGCTCTTCGCAGTCGGTACCGCAGCACCAGGGTGCGTAAGCAAAGTTGCCTTCGTTCACCGCATCGATGAGCTCCTGCCGCTCGCTGACGCGCTTGATCTGGCTTGCCATCCGCTCCCCTGCCTGCTTGAGCATATTGGCATGGATGTCATCCAGCATGGCTTTTACCGCATCGGCAGCGCCTTCCATGGGGATGGTGGTCTTTTCGTGGGTATCACGCCGCACCAAAGTCAGCACGCCGTTTTCCATATCCCGGGGGCCGATCTCGATGCGCAGCGGCACGCCCTTCATCTCCCATTCGTTGAACTTCCAGCCGGGGCTCTGGTCCCGGTCATCCATCTCAGCACGGATGCCTGCCGCACAAAGTTTTTCCGTCATATCCTTTACGCAATCCAGCACGCCGGGTTTGTGGAAGGCGATGGGCACCAAAATGGTCTGGATGGGAGCCAGTTTGGGGGGGATGCGCAGACCGCGCTCGTCGCCGTGTACCATGATCATACCGCCGATGAGACGGGTGCTGACGCCCCAGCTGGTCTGCCAGGCGTGCTTCTGGGTGCCGTCCTTATCCAGGTACTGGATGTCAAACACCTTGGCAAAGTGCTGGCCCAGGTTGTGGGAGGTACCCATCTGCAAGGCCTTGCCGTCGTGCATGATGGCTTCCATAGTGTAGGTGGCTTCTGCGCCGGCAAACTTTTCTTTTTCGCTCTTGCGGCCCGTCAACACGGGGATGGCCAGCACGTTAAAGGCAAAATCTTTATAGACGCCCAGCATTTTGAGGGTCTCTTCCTGAGCCTCTTCGTTGGTGGCGTGGACGGTGTGGCCTTCCTGCCACAAGAATTCGCTGGTACGCAAAAAGGGCCTGGTGGCCTTTTCCCAACGGACAACGTTGCACCACTGGTTTAAGAGCATGGGCAAATCGCGGTAGCTCTGCACCCATTTTGCATACATACTGCAGATGATGGTCTCGCTGGTGGGGCGCACCACAAGGGGCTCGGCCAGCTCTTCATGGCCGCCTTTGGTAACCCATGCAACCTCGGGTGCAAAGCCTTCCACATGCTCGGCTTCCTTCTTCAAAAGGCTTTCGGGGATGAACATGGGGAAGTAGGCATTCTTATGGCCGGTGGCCTTAAAACGGGCATCCAGCTCCTTCTGGATCAGCTCCCAAATGCCGTAGCCATAGGGGCGGATGACCATGCAGCCGCGCACCTCGGAATAATCCATCAATTCCGCCTGCAATACCACATCGGTATACCAGCGGGAAAAATCCTCATCCATGGGGGTAATGTTTTTTACAAAGCCCTCGTTCTTCTTTGCCATGTTCCTTCCTCCAAATCATAATAAAAAAAAGACCTTTCCCCACGTAAGGGCGAAAGATCCGCGGTACCACCTTACTTCGGCAAAAGCCATCTCTTGTGCCGCTAACGCTGGCCAGCGCCCAAACGGGGCATCTCGGGGGTGGGCCCACCTGCCGTGCCTGCGGCCCTTGCACCATACGGCCGCTCGCTCAAGGTCGGTTCAAGTGTTGTTCCCTTCACAGATGGGTCGATTCTACCACAGGCACCGCCCTTTTTCAAGGGGTGACGTTCTTCACCCGGTTCAGCGTCTCGTTAAACTGACCCCCTTCGATGGTCAAAACATCCTCCTGGATGCGGTAGGTCAGTTCCACCACGGAATCCTCCATGGTCAGCTTTAGGGTATTGCCGTGGTTTTCATAGGTGCCGCTCAGGTTCCATTCCTGCTGAGCGCGGGAATGCATGGTAAACTTGCCGCCGCTTTCAAAGGAAAACACCAGGCCATCGGGCTCGGTGGAGCGCCACTGGCCGATCAAAGCGTTGGAACAGGCGGTAAGCAAAAGGATGGTGAAAACAGCCAATACAAAACACAGAAAACGCTTTTTCAAATCCATCCCTCCTTATCCATACCAGTTTACCATACTTTATATTGCCCCACAAGGCAGTGGGCTAATCACTTTTGTATTGATAACTTAATTCAGTTCATCTAAAGTCAGGCCAAAGCTTTCCATAAAGTGGGTCATAAAATAATCCACCTCTTGCAGCTCCATCTTACGGATGGCAGCTTCGATGTTCTCCTTGGCCTTTTTAAACTCCTCGTTTCCCGCCTTTTCCTCCTCGATGCACTTGATGTACGCACAGATCTTATCCGCCGCCTTTATAAGGGCATGGGTCTCATCATCGGGGGTAAAAAGGCCTGCATACCCCTCTTTTAATTCATGGGGCAGCATATCCAAAAGCTTTTCTTCCGCCATGTGCTCCACGGCAGCATAGGCCTCCCTTAGGCCTGGGTTAAAATACTTGATGGGCGTGGCCAAGTCCCCCGTGATCACCTCGGTGGCATCGTGGTAGGCAGCGGCTGCCATCACGGCACCGGCATCGTAGTTTTTCTGAAAATAGGTGTTTCCGATCAATGCAAGGCCGTGGGCAATGTAGCAGCACATCATGGAGTGTTCCAGATTATTTTCGCTTTCGGTATTGCGCATCAGCCCCCACCGGCGGATGTTCTTCATACGGGCCAGATATGCAAAAAAATGTTTCAAATCAAAAAACCTCCTTGTTGACAAGGCAATAAACGGGGCCTATAATCATGGCAAACAGAATATCTTTGCCGCGGGGGTGCGTTAAGCTGAGAGGGCGCAAGCCCAACCCACCGAACCTGTATAGATAATCCTATCGAAGGGAAGCGGATTTCGCAAGTGTTTTGCGAAAAACAAAGGAACTTCCCGCAGCCGATTGGTTGCGGTTTTTGTTTTTAAGGCCAGCAAATTGGGCCTCCGGGCATGGAAGGGAGTTGTTTTTTATGAACTGGTTTACCGATTTCATCCAAGATGTACTTGAGCTCCCCGCCGTGGTATGGATCCTCTTAGGGCTCCTTGTGCTCATCGGTCTCATCATGGCACTGCACACCAAGGGCAAACTAAATAAACAGGCCACCTACGCTTCTGTAGGGCTGCTGTTTGTTGCCTTTGTGGCCGCCATGATCCTCTTAGGCGCCCCGGCAGAGCTGGACGGCACCGAGGATAGCTTCTTCTACAGTCCCATCTTTTGGGGTACCATCGCAGCGGCCATCGGTATGGTGGGCCTGGTGGTATGCCTGAGCGGCAAAAAGTTTACCCCCCACATGCTCAGTGCCGGGGCGCTCAGCGTGGCCATCGGCTTTTTGCTCTCCTGCCTTGCCCTGTACCATTTGCCCCAGGGCGGCACCATCACCCCTGCCAGCATGCTGCCCATCATGATCTTCTCCATGGCATACAGCCCCGCTGCCGGTGCGGCGGCAGGCACCGTTTACGGCGTGCTGCAGCTGGTCCAGGGCGCCTATGTGGTACACCCCATCCAGCTTTTACTGGATTACGTTCTGCCCTTTGCCGTCTTGGGCGTTGCCGGGTTCTTCAAAAAGGAAAAACTCATGCCCCTGGGCGCAGCCGTAGCCGGCTTTGGCCGATTCGTCGTCCACTTTATTTCCGGCTTCGTGTTCTTCTACATGTACGCCCCGGAGGGCCAAAGCGTATTCATGTACAACCTCATCTACAACGGCTCCTACATGCTGCCGGATACCATCATCTGCGTGGTATTACTGTGCATCCCTCAGGTACGCAGTGCCATGATGCAGATCATCCGGGGCGCAAAAGCAAAACAACCATAAAAAAAGCACCCATTGGGTGCTTTTTTTATTCCATCAGCTCTTTCTGGATCAGCCTTACCATGATGCTCATATTCAGCAAAAATGCATCGATGGGGTACAGCACGGTGATGCTGCCGTGGTAATACCGCTCCATCAGGCACTGTACGATCATCTCTTCGCTTTTGCCCTCTTTTAGCATGGTCAAAATGTGCTCTGCTGCCTCTTTTGCAGCTTCAGCGGCCCGCTTAAAATACCATTTGACCGTTTCACCGCCAATCACCCCATAATGGGGCAGCAACAGATGCCCGGGTTCCAGCGCCTCCGCCTTTTTTAGGGAGTCCAGCGTCATCTCATACCCCACCAAATAACAGGGGACGACGTCTCCGCTGCCGTAGTACCCGCCCAGTGTTTCCGAGCAGAGCAGCAGGTCGTGCTGCTTACTGTAATACCCTACAGAGCACTTGGTGTGCCCCGGCAGGGCAATGACGGTAAACTCCATCTCCCCCGCCCGGATGGTATCCCCATCCTTTACGGCAACATCCACCCGCAGCTCATCGATGGGGTTTTCGTACTGCAAAATGCCGCACTTTTTTGCGATCTTCCCATCCAGCTCCGCCATGGTGCGCCTGGCACCGGGCCGGGAAAAGATGTTTTTTACGTATTCCAGCGCAACCACCTTTACCTTGGGCCAGCGGCGCACCAGCTGTGCCGTGCCCATGGCGTGGTCGTAGTGGGAGTGGCTCAAAAAGATGTAATCTAAAGGGCGGTCCCCCAAAATGCTCTGGATGCGCTCTGCCATCAAACAGCCCGTAAAGCCAAAGCCCGTATCCCACAGCACTGCGGTATTGCCGTCATCCATCAAAAACCCGTTATCCCCGGGGTGGATGCGTACATCGGTAATGGTGATGCCTTCCATGGTAACCTTCCTCCCACCTTGGTGAAATTGAGGTTATCTTACGGCAAAGGCTATGGAATTGTCAACGGAAACTATCGAAAGGATACCGGCCGTACCTCCTGCTCCTGGGGGGCTTCCCCGTCTTTTGAGGGGGCAGACAGGCTAAAGTACATCCGCGCCGCCTTGGTGGTGCCAAAATCACGGTTGCTGCCGGTATCCTGCACCTTGTTGAAGGCCTCCCGGAACATGGCATTGTGGGCTTCCTCCCGGTTTAAGAGAAAATCGATGGTCTCCCGCACCTTTTTATCGTCGATCTGCCGGTACAGGTATTCATACACCACCTTGGCCCGCTGCTCCGATGCGATGTTGGAGAGCAGATCCGCACACAGATCCCCCGTCACCGTCACATAATCCCCCGTCCAGGAATAGCCCGATGCATTGATGAGCCCCGGGTTCAGCCCCAGCTGCACGTGGGTCTGCACCTCGCCCGATGGTACCGCAGATGCATCCACATCGTGGCCGTTCAACAGGTTGATGGTCTGGGCTACCATCTCCATATGGCCCAATTCTTCCGCGGCGATGTCCAAATAAAGGTCCTTGATATCCGGGTCTTTCACCCGAAAACTCTGGGAAAGGTACTGCATGGCAGCCTTCAGTTCCCCGTTTCCGCCGCCAAGCTGCTCCTGCAGCAACGCTGCGTAGCGGGGGTTGGGGCGCTCTACCCCAACGGGGTGAAACAGCATTTTTTCATGTTTAAACATGGCATACACCTCTTTTTTCAGCAGTATGCCGCAAACCGCTCCCTTCTATACCATCGCCAATTTCCATATCATTCTTGTTGATTTTTCTCTCCCCATCCCCTACAATTAACTCCACATGCCCAAAGGAGGATGTATTATGAACATTTGGCACGATATGCCCAAAGAGCGCATCAGTAAGGATAGCTTCTATGCCGTCATCGAGATCCCCAAGGGGGGCAAAGTAAAGTACGAGCTGGATAAAACAACGGGCCTCATTATGATGGACCGCATCCTCTATACCTCCACCCACTACCCCGCCAACTACGGCTTCATCCCCCGCACCTACGCCCAGGATAACGACCCGTTGGATGTTCTGGTGCTGTGCAGCGAATCCTTAGCCCCCATGAGTTTGGTGCGCTGCTACCCCATCGGTGTCATCACCATGGTGGACGGGGGCGAGAGCGATGAAAAGATCATCGCCATCCCCTTTGGTGACCCCATGTACCACACCTACCAGGATATCCGTGAATTGCCCCAGCACATTTTTGATGAGATGAGCCACTTCTTCAGCGTCTATAAAGCGCTGGAACACAAGGTGACTGCCATTGAAAACATCAAGGGCTGGCAGGATGCCCACAAGGTCATTGAAAACTGCATCCGGCATTACGACGAGACCTTTACAAAATAACCCGTTCATGCAATTGAA
Source organism: Clostridiales bacterium (assembly GCA_015056185.1). GTDB lineage: Bacteria > Bacillota > Clostridia > Christensenellales > QAND01 > QAND01. Next base: position 6,822 of record SVGV01000040.1, read on the forward strand.
TGGTAGGTACCCATAAAACAGGCAACAGGCACAGCGGATCATCTTGCTGTGCCTGTTCTTACAGAGTTCCATTTTCCTTGATAAACTGCAGGTGAATAAATGACGAAGCAGATCGCAAACATACTTAGCAGCTGTCGTATCCTCGGCAGCGTTATATTGCTGTTCTTCCCTGCGTATTCCGCGGCATTTTACATCACATACCTCTTGTGCGGTCTCAGCGATATGATAGATGGTACCGTTGCCAGAAAAACAAACAGCACAAGCGAGTTTGGAAGCCGGCTGGATGCCGCTGCCGATCTCATGTTTGCAGCGGTATCTATCATCAAATGGCTGCCTAAATTCCATCTTCCCTGGTGGCTGTGGGCTTGGGGCGGTATCATTGCAATGATCAAGATCGGCAATCTCATTTTGGGATACGTTTTAAAAAAGAAATTCATCTCCTTGCATACCATAATGAACAAAGCAACGGGTCTATTGCTGTTCCTGCTGCCTTTGACGATATCCTTCGCGGAATTGAAATACACAGCAACGGTTGTATGTGCCATGGCAACATTTTCCGCAGTTCAAGAAGGACTTTATGTGATAGCAGATCATAAGTGCGGCGAATCCAAGCCCTATTTATCAAGCTAATATCGCTGCATCTATACCCAATAAAAAAAGAACCCTCACAAGAGGGTTCTTTTTTTGTTTCGTTACAGGATGTAAGCCGCGTCAGCCTTGGGGGCAGCTTCCATCTCAGCGCGCTTGGCTTCGTAGCCCTTGCGGCCAAACAGAGCGTAGGTGGCGTTCTTGCCCTCTTCCACGCCGGGCTGGTCAAAGGGGTACACGCCGCACAGCTCGCCAAAGTAAGCAGTCTCAATGAGGAACAGCTGCAGCAGCTGGCCCAGGGTAAATTCGTTTACTTCGGGCAGGGTGATGGTCTTGTTCATGCGGCCTGCACGGTTCAAAGCATAGCAGGTTGCAAACTGCTCGGTCTTGGTCAGTTCGCCCAAGGTGTGGCCAGCCAGGAACACGATATCATCGATCTCGGGGAAGGAGTTGGGGATGACCACATCGCCGCGGTAATCATCCACGCCGATGACGGTGATGACTTTGTCATAGGGGCCTTCCACATACAGCTGGATCTGGCTGTGCTGGTCGGTTACACCCAAAGCCTTCACAGGGGTCTGGCCCACGTTGATGCCTTTGCCGTAGCCGTTGTTCCGGCCGAGGGATTCCGCCCACAGCTGTGCATACCAATCGGCAAAGTACTTCAAAGAATCGGCATAGGGCATCATAACGCTGACGTTGGCACCCTTCTTGTAGGCGATGTACTGCAGTGCGCCATCCATGTAAGCCATGTTGGTCTTGTAATCGGTGCCGCTGCACAGCTCTTCCATATAAGCAGCGCCTTCCAGCAGGGCCTTCACATCGATGCCGGCCACGGCAGCAGCCAGCAGGCCAACAGGGGTCAATTCGCTGAAGCGGCCGCCGATGTCATCGGGGATGACGAAGGTCTTGTTGCCGTATTCACGGGCGATCTTCAAAAGGTTGCCCTTTACTTTATCGGTGGTGATGACCACATGCTTGCCGATGTCAAGGCCGGCCTTTTTCAGGGCATCTGCTACCACCATGAACTGGCTCATGGTCTCGCTGGTGGTGCCGGATTTGCTGATGACGTTAAAGCAGGTTTTGCTAAGATCCAGCACATCCATCAAAGCCAGCATGCGCTCGGGGTCTACGTTGTCTTCCACGTAGATGCGGGGCAGTTTGCGGCCTTCCTTTAATTCGTTGTAGCGCAGGTGGTTGAGTGCGGTCTGCACGCACAGGGGGCCCAGGGCGCTGCCGCCGATGCCCAGTACGACGAAGGTATCGAAATCAGCCTGGATGGCTTTTGCGGTAGCAATGATGTCTTCCGTCACTTCAGGAGCACGGGTGGGCAGGCTGCGGAAGCCCATGTTGGCTTTCTTTTCTTCCATACGAAGGGCGGCAGCGGTAAGCTCTGCATCAAAGGCAGCGAACTCTTCGGGGGTGATGCCCTTGTCGCCAACGCGGCTGGAAAGCATGTTGTTGTAATCCAAACGGATCTTCTCTTTACGCATGTCAAACTCTCCTCTAAATTAAAATATGTTACCCGAGCCTTCCACCATAGCCGCGATGGCATCGCAGCCAAGCTTGAGCTCGTCGTAATCTCTGTAATTGCGGCTGTAGACCTCCAGCACGACGGTGCCGGTGTAATCCATGGCCTTCAGCTGCTTGAAAAGCCGCTGCATCTGGGCTTTATCCCCATGGGGCATGCAGGTACGCACCTCGTCCCCATCCAAAACAGCTCCGCAGATGTGCACATGCTTTAGCTTATCCCCCATGATCTTCAGGTACTCCACGGGGTCCTCCCCCGCCTGAACCGCCTGCTTATAATCAAAGGTGTAGCCCACTGTCTTGCCATCCACATAAGGGTCAATGCCCTTTAAACAGGCCAAGTCGGATACCATGCACCAGTGCACGTTTTCGATGGTGAGCATCACGCCGTATTCTTTGGCGATGTCCCCAAGCCGCTGCAGCTGGGGCCCCAGGGCCGCAAAATTGGCTTTTGCCCCCCGCTTTAGCTTCATAGGGCCGTGCATCACATAGTATGGGGCGCTAAGCCGCTTTGCCCCCTCCAGCACCAGCCGGTAATCCCGTTCCGCCGGGGTATAGGCGCGGATGTGGCTGCTGAAGAGCTGGGGCTCATACTGGGTGGTCAGGGGGTGCACACTGGTGATCTCCATCCCCTTTTCATCCTGAATGGCCTTTAAGGTTTCGATGAACCCAAGGTCATATTCCATATTCCCTTCCAGAAATACTTCTGCACGCCTGTAGCCCATATCTGCGATGCGCAAAAGGGCATCTTCGGTATAATCCCGCCCAAAGAGACTGGCGGTGGAAACGGCAAATTTCATTGCCCGGACTCCATCCGTTTGCGATAGAGGCACATGCAGCAGTAAACGTAGCTGCTAAGGGTGTTCAGTTCCCCCACGATGTCCTCCCGCGCATAACCAAAGGCGGCTGCAGCAGCACGCTCTGCCCGGCGCACCACGGTACGCAGCAGGTCCAGCTTGCACAGAGCAGGTTCGGTGATATCTTCATTAAAAAAGTGCGAAACCCCAAAGTACTTTTCCGGGTCATGAGACATCCGGTTGGGCGCATCGATCAAAGCATAGGGCACAAGCGACACCCTCTGCCCGGTGTATTCGCAGGTAAACAGGGCGTTGCACCGGTCGATGACCACCTTTGCACAGACATCCACAATGCCATCTTCCATGTATTCCGAGCGGATCACCCGGCTAAGGGCCCTAAGCTCGTCCAACTCTCCCCGAAAGGCGATGATGCTATGGTTCTTCTCCACCCGCTTGCCGCCGTTCAGGGCGGTCATGTGGGGAGCTGTGCGCCTGTTATCCATTGGTTACGCTCCTTTCCCACCATGATTATATACCAAATTTCTTCATGAAAAAAGTATTTACTTTCATTTTTTGAATGGGTTTTTCAAAAGAAAAGGACCGGTATTTCCGGTCCTTAAAAGGCTTTTTCCTGTCTATGCACAAAGATCCATCCGCCCAGCATCAGCAGCACCAATGCATAGCCCAGCACCACCAAAAGGTGGGGCACCATAGCGCCAATATCCCCCGCAAGGGCCAGGCGCACCAGGTCCACCCCATGGGAAAAGGGCAGCACATCCGCAATGGTGGCGAATACCCCGCCCACCATGGCAGGGTCAAACCAGATGCCGGAAAGCCAGGCTGTCAAATTGGTGATCAGCGCCCCGCAGATGCCCCCCGCCTGCTTATCCGTCAAAATACTGCCGAAGATGAGCCCCATGCCGATGAACAGCAAAGCGATGGGCAGCAGCATCAAAACAGCAAGCAGCACAGAAAGGGTTATGGGCAGCCCCATGCAAAAAGCTGCAAGGTAACAAATGACCCCCTGCATCAGCCCTATGGGCAGTAATGGCAGCGTATACCCCAAAATGAAATCCCGCCCCTCCATAGGGGTAGTGTATAGCCGCAAAAACAGGGCGCTCTGCCGGTCCTTTGCCATCAGCGTTGCGGAAAATAACGTTAAAAAAGCAAGGCCGAATACCGTCACACCGGGAGCCAACTGATCAAGCTGAAACATGGGAACCGGCGCCGATGCACCAATGGCGCTGAGCAGCAGCAACAGTACGAGGGAAAACCCCAGCCCAAAGGCCAAATTCAGCGGATCCCGCAAGATCTCCTTTAAATTCCGTTTACAAAAAGCCAGCATCCTCATTGCACTTCCCCCCGTACCAAACGCACAAAGGCTTCCTCAAAGCCCTCGCAGCCGGCGGCCTCTTTCATTTCACAGGGGGTCCCGCAAAACACCAGATGCCCTGCGTCCATCACCGCCACCCGGGTGGAAAGGGCCTCCGCCTCCTCCATGTAATGGGTGGTTAAAATAACGGTTACCTTACCCTTCAGCCCCTCTATGATCTCCCAAAGCTCCCGCCGGGAGAGTACATCCAGCCCCAGCGTCGGCTCATCCAAATACAGCACCTTGGGCTTTGTGATCAACGCCATAGCAATGCTCAGCCGCCGCTGATACCCACCGGAAAGCTTGCCGGCTCTGCGGCCGATCACTCCACACAAGCCCAGTTCCCGGGTGATCTCCAAAATAGCCCGGCCGCTTTCCTCCTTTTCCATCCCGTACACCGCACAGATGAATTCCAGATTCTCCCGTACCGTCAGCATGGGGGCAATGGCGGTCTCCTGGGGGCAGATGGCAAAGATACCCTTCAGCTTCTGCCGCTGTTTCCAAACATCATAGCCGTAGATCTCCGCCCGACCCCCATCGGGCTTTACAAGGCCGCACAACACCTTTAACGTGGTGCTTTTACCGGCGCCGTTGACGCCCAAAAGGGTCACAAGTTCCCCCTGTTCCACACAAAAAGTCAGACCGCGCAGCGCCTCAACATCGCCGTAGTTTTTATAAAGGTCCACCACCTCAATGGCTTTCATGGCCTTCCTCCTCCAAAAGTCTCCCCAGGATCCCCTGGTATACATCCGTCATCATCTGCTCTATCAGTTCCCAGGTCAGATCCAAATAATCGGTGACGATCATAGCCGCAATGCCGTGTACAAAGGCCCAGTTTTCCAAATGGAGCAGCCGCACCCCCTCGGGGCTCAGTCCGGTGGAGCGCTCCATCATATCGTACAGGCCCTCCAAACTGCTGTCGTCCTGCCGCTCACCCTCGTTGCGGCGACGCATAAACAGGTGCATAAACAGCTGTTTTTCCTCCTTGGCAAAGCGGATGTACGCCGTACCCACAGCCTTATACGGGGGGATGTCCGTCCGCTCCATCTCTTTTAGGGTGTATTCTTTGTAGATCTCATCCACCCTAGTAAGGATGCTTTTGTGCAGTTCCTCCATGGTGGCAAAATTGCTGAACACAGGCTGAGTGGAACAGCCCAAATACTTTGCAATGCTCCGGGCGTTGATGCTTTCTGCGCCACCCCGGCGGATAAGTTCCACCCCGGCTTCGATAATGCATTCCCGTTTGATCTTCACTCTGGGTGCCATGGGCGCCTCCTTTAGATAACACTTGTTATATTTCTATTGTTATTTTATCCGTACTCCGTTCTTCTGTCAAGCAAAAAGAAAAAGGGCTGCTTTTGCAGCCCTTCACAGGTTTACGATGATTCCCCGAATACTTCACTCAGTAATCTGGCCCCTAAGCGGAAGCCTTCACAAAAGGCCTGTTCCGCAAGGGCCCCAAGGTATTCCTCCATACAAGCATTATAGCCGGCAAAAAGCTCCTTTTGCTTTTCGTCCAGCACCGCACTCAATTTCATTCCCCTCTTCTCTATCAAAGCCATCATAGAGGCGATCTGGGCGGAATCCCGGGTACACTTTTTTACAGGCGCAAGGTTCCCGTTCCACAGATCCACCATGGTATTTTTCATACAGATCCCCCCTTTTTCACGCATTATAACAGAAAGATTTTAAAAATGTTCCTTTTAATCTGAATCAGATTAAATTATTTTTTAACAGTCCGTTTCGCATCATTTTCGCCGCCAAACAGCAAAAAGAAAAGAGGCACCCTGGGTGCCTCTTTTTTTATTCCCTATTCCGCTATCTTCCCCTGGCTTTCCACCTTTAAGCCGTCTTCATCGGCGCTTACCTTTACCACATCCCCTAAGGCGATGTTGCCGGAAAGCAGCTCCTCACTTAACCGGTCCTCCAGCTTCTGCTGGATGGCGCGGCGCAGGGGTCGTGCGCCGTAGGTCACATCAAAGCCCTCTTTTGCAAAGTAGGCGGCGGCGCTGTCATCAAACACCAGCTGCACGTTGCGCTCTTTTAAGCGCTTTGCAAGGCTTTTGAGCATCAGCCCCGCAATCGCACGGATGTCCTCCTCGCTAAGGGCGTGGAACACGATGATATCATCGATGCGGTTTAAGAACTCGGGGCGGAAGGTGCGGCGCAGCTCCTCCAGCACATTGTTCTTCATCCCCTCGTAGTTGGCGATGGTCTGATTGCTGTTGTCCGCCCCGAAGCCCATGGTGCGGCTCCGGCCGATGGTGTGTGCGCCCACGTTGCTGGTCATAATGATGACGGTGTTTCTGAAATCCACCGTGCGGCCCTTGCCGTCGGTGAGCCTGCCGTCCTCTAAGATCTGCAACAGGGTGTTAAACACATCGGGGTGTGCCTTTTCGATCTCATCAAAAAGCACCACGCTGTAGGGACGGCGGCGCACCGCCTCCGTCAGCTGTCCGCCTTCATCGTAGCCCACATAGCCGGGGGGCGAGCCGATCATCCGGCTGACGGAGTGTTTTTCCATGTATTCGCTCATATCCAGGCGGATCATGGCGTTTTCGTCCCCAAACATGGCCTCGGCCAGGGCTTTGCTCAGCTCCGTCTTACCCACACCGGTGGGGCCTAAGAACACAAAACTGCCGATGGGCCTGCCGGGCTCCTTCAGCCCTGCCCGTGCCCTGCGGATGGCGCGGCTGACGGCAACAACGGCCTCGCTCTGGCCGATGACCCTTTCGTGTAAGATGTTTTCCAGGTTCAGCAGCCGTGCGCTTTCATCCTCTGTCAGCTTCTTTACGGGGATCCCCGTCCAGGCGGCCACGGTGGATGCGATCTCCTCTTCCCCCACCGTCAGCTCCATGCTGCTTTGGCTGTCCTGCCAGGCCTTTTTCCGCTCCTCCATCTCGGCGTTAAGGGCCTTTTCCTCATCCCTTAGCTGTGCGGCCCGCTCGTAATTCTGGGCCACCACCGCCTCTTCCTTCTCTTTACCAAGGCTCTCCAGCTTCTGCTCCAGCTCCTTCATATCCGGCGGAGCGGTGTAGGCATCGATGCGCACCTTGGCGGCGGCTTCATCCATCAAATCGATGGCCTTATCGGGCAAAAAGCGATCGGTGATGTACCGGTCAGAAAGTTCCACCGCAGCGCTGATGGCTTCATCGGTGATCTTCACCTTATGGTGGGCTTCGTACCGGTCACGGATGCCTTTTAAGATCTCCACCGCCTCTTCCCTGGTGGGTTCGCCCACGGTCACGGGCTGGAACCGCCGCTGGAGTGCCGCATCCTTTTCGATGTGCTTGCGGTATTCATCAAAGGTGGTAGCGCCGATGCACTGCATCTCGCCCCGGGCCAAAGCGGGTTTTAAGATGTTGGCGGCATCCATGGCACCCTCTGCGCTGCCCGCACCGATGATGTTGTGCAGCTCATCGATGAACAGGATGACGTCCCCCGCCTTGCTGGCTTCTTCCATCACGGCCTTCAGCCGCTCTTCAAATTCCCCTCTGTATTTGGCACCTGCCAGCATCCCGGCAAGATCCAGTGCGATGATGCGCTTGTTGCGCAATATTTCGGGGATGCTCCCCTCCACGATGCGCTGGGCCAATCCCTCCACCACGGCGCTTTTGCCCACGCCGGGTTCGCCGATGAGCACGGGGTTATTTTTCGTCCTGCGGCTTAAGATCTGCACAATGCGCTCGATCTCCACACTGCGGCCGATGACGGGGTCAAGGGCCCCCTCTCTTGCAAGCTGGGTATAATCCTTGCCGTAGTCATTGAGCACTTTAAATTCGCTCTTCGCCCCCTGGCTGCCCTGGGGTGCCCCGCCGCCCTGGCCCTTGGGTGCCACTGCGGAAATCACATCGGTGGCCAGCTGCTGCAAACTTACCCCCAGTTCGTGGAGCATCCGCGCGGCGATGCTGTCCCCTTCCCGCAAGATGGCCAGCATCGCCGCGCGGATGC
>SVGV01000041.1 GCA_015056185.1 Clostridiales bacterium
CGCCACGTTGGATGAGCACGATGAGCGCATCGAAGCCATGGGTAACGCCCTTGTGGGTGAAGTGACCACCGCCATGGATGAACTGCGCTTCTCCGATGCTTTGACCGCCATCTGGAGTTACATCGGCGCGCTCAATAAGTACATCGACCTTACCACCCCCTGGAAGCTCACGGGCGAAGAGGATGCTGAGCGCCTTGACAGCGTGCTGTACCACCTCATCGAAGGGCTGCGCCTCATCGGCATCTTCATTACCCCCTTCATGCCCACCAGTGCGGAAAAACTCTTTAGCCAGATCGGTGCTTCCGAAGAACTGCGCACCTATGAGAGCGCATCCTTTGGCCTTAGTAAGGCAGGCACTGTGGTGGAAAAGGGCGAAAACCTCTTCCCCCGCATCGATATCAAAAAGGAGCTGGAGCTTTCCGCCCCCAAGGCTGAGGAAGCCAAAAAGCCTGAAAAACCCGCCAAAAAGCAGAAGGAAGAAAAAAAGGCTGCGCCCGAGGCACCTGAATCCATCGATTACGACACTTTTAGTAAAGTACAGCTGAAGGTAGCAAAGGTTTTAGAATGCAAACCCGTGGAAAAGGCTGACCGCCTGCTGCAGTTCCGCCTGGATGTGGGCGGCGTGGAGCGCACCATCGTTTCCGGCATCCGCAAGTTCTACCCCGATCCCGAAGCGCTCATCGGCAAAAACGTGGTCATCGTGGCCAACCTGGCCCCTGTGAAGATCCGCGGGATTCTGAGCGAAGGGATGATCCTTTCCGCTGCCGATGATGCCGATGAAAACCTCAGCGTCATCACCACTCTGGCTGAGATCGAAAGCGGCGTGACGGTGCGATGATCGATTCCCACTGCCACCTGTTAAGCGATAGTTTTGATGAGGACCGTGAGGTCCTCATCTCATCTCTGTTTGAAAACGGCCTCACCGCCGCCATCGAGGCGGGGGTGGATGTGCAAAACGGCTATGCCGCCCGCACGCTGTGCGAAGCGCATAGCGGCATCTGGTATTTAGCGGGCATCCACCCCCACGATGCCAAGGATGCCCCTGCCGACTATTTAGATCATTTAAAAACGCTCTATGCTCACTCAAAATGTGTGGGCATCGGGGAGATCGGGCTGGATTACCACTATGATCTTTCCCCCCGGGAGGTCCAGCTTCGGGTGTTCCATGAGCAGATGGCTCTGGCCAAAGAGTTAAAAGCCCCTGTGTGCATCCACACCCGGGAGGCCATCGCCCCCACGCTGGAGGTGCTTTCCGCCTATCGGGGCGATGTGGTAGGTGTGCTGCACTGCTTTAGCGGCAGTGTGGAAACGGCCAAGCAGTGTCTGGACCTGGGCTATTACATCTCCTTTGCGGGGCCCGTCACCTTTAAAAACGCCAACAAGCTGCTGGATGTGGCAAAGTATGTGCCAAGCGACCGCATTTTAGTGGAGACGGACAGCCCCTATTTGGCCCCCGTGCCCAAGCGGGGCAAGCGCAATCAGCCTGATTACGCCTACTTTACCCTAAGCCGTGTGGCAGAGCTGCGCGGCCAGGATGTGGAAGAACTGGACCGATTGACGGAGGAAAACACCCGTCGCATTTATCCCAAGATGGTGAAATAACATGCATAACGATGTATACGCCTACGATTACGGCGAAAACCTGTATATCAATCTGACCAACGCCTGCACCAACGATTGCGAGTTTTGCGTCCGCCGGGGTGCCGATGGCGTTGGCGGCCACTACCTGTGGCTGAAGCACGAGCCCACCGCCGAGATGGTCATCGCCCAGATGGGGGAGGACCTTACAAAATACGGCGAGATCGTCTTTTGTGGTTACGGCGAGCCCACCATGCGGCTGGATACCCTGTTAGAGGTGGCCGCCTACGCCAAACAAAAGGGCATGCGCACCCGCATCAACACCAACGGCCAGGCCAACCTTATCTATGGTGAGGATGTCACCCCCCGTTTTGCGGGCCTCATCGATTGCGTTTCTGTCAGTCTGAACATGGGCAGCGCGGCGGCTTACGATGCCCTGTGCCACAGCGTCTACGGCGAGGCTGCTTTTACCGCACTCTTGGAGTTTGCCGCCGCCGCAAAAAACCATGTGGATGAGGTGGTTTTAAGCGTGGTGGATACCATCGGCGAAGAGGAGATCGCAAAATGCCGCGCCGTTGCAGAAGAATACGGCGTGACCCTCCGGGTACGGGAATTCATCGAACCGGATGAAGAGTGATTGTTCGGGGACTTTTTGCCCTCCGGGGGCTTAGGAACTTTTTGAACATTAGGGGAACCTTTTTGAAAAAAAGTTTCCCCTAAAACCCCTTCAAAAACTTTTGTGTTTGCACCGTGCACTCCGTGCCCGGTGCTTTTGTTTATAGAAAAGCCGATGCACCTATCGGTGCCTCGGCAGGGAGGTATGTTGGAATGAACTATGAGTGTACATAGTGGAGGTAACTTTAGATTCTTCGTTGCAAGCTCCTCAGAATGACAGGAAAATAAACATTAGAGAACATGGATAATCACACATAATTATCTTCCATGTCGTTGCCATGCAACTCTTCCTACAGGGGGTCCATAGGGGGAATGAAAACATGAGGGAGCATAGCGAGTGAATGTTCTATTCATTCCCCCTGTGTCGTTTTAAGGGGGTTACGGGGGTGCAGGGGGCCTAAGGGGGGAACTCGAAATCCCCCCTGGCCCGCCTGCAGTGTCGTTAAGCTTGTATATGTCGTTGTCCGTTCCTTATGAGATGTTCGCACACATCAAAAAAGCCAAAGGTTTTACGGGGCAGTTGTTCGTTATTCCAATCCACCCTGTGCGTTGCCATGTGGTGCTCTCTCAGCCTGCCTGCCTAGCGTCTGCGGCGGCCGCCAAACAGGACCATCAAACGCACAAGCTGCAAAAGGGATAGCACAAACCCGCTTACATAGGTCAGTGCCGCCGCCCGCAGCACCGCCTTGGCCTGGGTAGTTTCCGATGCCGTCAAATACCCCTTATCGGATAAAATACGCACCGCCCGGCGGGAGGCATCAAACTCCACCGGCAGGGTGATCAGCTGAAACAGGATGGCAAAACCGTACATCCACAGGGCAAGATGGGTCAGAGAAACGGCCTGGAGCAAAAAACTGACGAGGAGCAGTGGGATGGCCATACTGCTGCACAGCCGCACAACGGGGTAGATGCTGTTGCGCAGCTTTAAAAAAACATACCCCTTGCCGTGCTGGATGGCGTGGCCCGCCTCATGGGCGGCGATGCCCAGCGCCGCCACCGATGGGCTGGAGTACACCCCTTCACTTAGGCGCAGCACCTTCTGCCTGGGGTCGTAGTGGTCACTCAAATGCCCCGGTGTGGGCTCCACCTTTACATGGCTAAGGCCGGCATCCTGCAAAATACCCAAAGCGGCATCCTTTGCGCTGATGCCTGAAGCTGTCATCACACGGCTGTACTTTGCAAACTGGCTTGTCACATAGCCCTGGGCCATCAGGGCAAGGAGGATCCCGGGGAGGATCCATAGGATCGTAGGGTCAAAAAACAAAAAGAGCATGGGCACCATCCTTCAGGCGGCTCTGCTTTTTACTCCGCCTGTTGTATGTTGTCCACAAAACCATCCTTTAATGTAAAGGTGTATTCCGTTAGCTGATAGCAGCTGCTTAGCTCCGTTTCATAACAAAGGCTTAAGGTGATATCCTCTTCCTCCACCCGGTATAAAGGGTGAATGGCGCAAAAATCCCCAAAGAAGGATGCAAGATCATTGGGGGAGATCAGTTTACCAAGCTCCGGGCTTAACATGCCATGGGCTTCTTCCGTTAGATTCAGCGTGAGGCACTGGCACAGGCCGATGCATCTTTGCGCCCCCGTAAGCTTTTTTGGGGCGGCGGTAAAATACCCATAGCGGCGGGATGATAAAAGCTTGTGCCCCTCCATGCGGTAACTGCGCTCCTCTTCGTGGCCGCACAGATCCCCCACGGGTCGGGTGATAACAAGGGCACGGCTTGTAAACTCCCCCCGGCCGTAATCATCGATGAGGCACTGGCACCTGTCTTTGGGGGAAAACAGCAAAAACCGGTGCCCGTTTTTACCGCTGCCTTTTAGTACGATATCCCCCTCGGGGGTGGTAAAGGGGTGGGTCACAAGCTGGCCCTCCGTCAGGTCCTCCACCTGGTATAAACATAACTGCACGTCCTCCTTGGGGTCCTCCATGCTGATCAGCGTACGCCCCCCGTCACGGTACAGCGTCGCAATGATGGTTTTGCCGCTGCAAACCGTCTTTACGCGGCTGATGGCGTAGGGTGCGGCGGCCGGCGCAGGTACCGGCAAAAAGGGCAGAGTGATGGTAAGCTCAATGAGCCCTTTTGCGCTGCAGTAGGCATGGACCCCATAGGGCAGGCCCTGGGCGATGCGCCCCTTTTGAAACTCCAGCTTAACGGCATAGGGCAGCAGCACCCCCGTATTGCTTTGGCTTAGGGGGTACAGGGTAAGGTAACAGGCACCGTCAGGGGCAACGGGCAGCGCAGGGCGATTGCCGCTTTCGCCCACCATCATGCCATTTATATGAACAAGGCAGTTGGTGCCGGGGGTCGTCACCATGATCACGGGCATACTGTAAACAGGGGTCATAGGATCACCTCCCTTTAAGATATGCGGTACAAATACCCCATAACACCGAGGAAAATCCGTAAAACCTGTTGGCAGTTTGGCTCAATATGGTATAATAGATAGAAAAAATATTGGGAGGCAGATTCCGTTGCAAAAAATCATGCCGCTTTTAAAAGATTCCGACAGCTTCCTGGGCAAAACCGTCACTTTGATGGGACGGGTGCGCTCCGTGCGGGATATGAAATCTGTTGTATTTTTAAACCTGTGGGATGGCAGCTGCCTGGGTGATATCCAGGTAGTAGCGTCTGACGCCATCGGCGCAGAGATGGGCCGCTGTTCCACCGGCGACATCGTAGAGGTAGAGGGCACCGTGGTAAAATCCGCCGGCGGCAAACAGGCGGTGGAGCTTTCCGCCAGCCGTTTTGTGCTGCTGAGCAAATGCCCCAGCGATTACCCCCTGCAGAAGAAGCGCCACAGCTTAGAATACCTGCGTACCATCGGGCATTTGCGCCCCCGTACCAACACCTATTACGCTGCATTTAAAGTCCGCAGCCTCCTTTCCCACGCCATCCACGAGTTCTTCCGGAACGAGGGCTTTGTGTACGTGCACACCCCCCTTATTACCGGCAGCGATTGCGAAGGCGCCGGCGAGATGTTCCAGGTGACCACGCTGGATCTTGCCAACCCCCCGCTCCTGCCCGATGGCACGGTGGATTACAGCAAGGATTTCTTCGGCAAGCAGGCTCACTTGACCGTCAGCGGCCAGCTCAATGGCGAGGCCTTTGCTTTGGCCTATGGTGATTGCTACACCTTCGGCCCCACCTTTAGGGCAGAAAACAGCAACACCGCCCGCCATGCATCCGAGTTCTGGATGGTAGAGCCCGAGATGGCCTTCTGCGATCTCAATGGCAATATGGATAACGCCCAGCGGATGATCAAATACTGCATCGATTATGTGTTAAAGCACGGCGCCGATGAGATGGAGTTCTTCGATAAATTCATTGCCAAAGGCGTCATCGACCGCCTGCAGTCCGTGCGGGATGCGGATTTCGCCCACGTGACCTACACCGAAGCCATCGAGCTGTTGGAAAAAGCCGATGCCAACTTTGTGTACCCCGTCAAATGGGGCATCGATCTCCAGAGCGAGCATGAGCGCTATCTGTGTGAAAAAGTCACCGGCCGCCCTGTCTTCGTCACCGATTACCCCAAAGACATCAAGGCCTTCTATATGCGCATGAACGACGATGAAAAGACCGTCGCCGCAATGGACCTCTTAGTCCCCGGCGTAGGCGAGATGATCGGCGGCAGCCAGCGTGAGGAACGGTACGATGTGCTTCTGCGCCGGATGCAGGAAATGGGCATGGATACCGAAGCTTACGGCTGGTACCTGGATCTTCGTAAGTACGGCACCGTGGTGCACAGCGGCTACGGCCTGGGGTTGGAGCGGGCCATCATGTACATGACGGGCATCAGCAACATCCGTGACGTACTGCCCTACCCCCGTACCCCCAAGAATGCAGATTATTAAACCGTTCTAAGGGGCAAAACGCCAACATAGGATATAACACACAAAAGCGGAAACAGATGTTGTTTCCGCTTTTTTTATGCCCTAAGGGGCCTGGGGAATAAATATGGTAAAAGAGTCAATAATAGCCTTAACACAAAAACAGGGGGAACGACCATGACCCGGATATCGGCAAGGGCCGGCCATATGGGCTGGCAGGAGGAAGAAAAAGAGCTCTTAAAAGCCCAGGTGGAGCAGGTGCGCCTAAAGGGCCTGCCCCTGCGCACCGCCTTTGAGCAGATGGCAGAGGCCACGGGGCGCAAGCCCAACAGCATCCGCAATTATTACTACGCCGCCGTAAAAGAGGGCAGCCTGACCGCCCCCCGCACCCGCGCGGCCTTTACGCCCTTTTGTGAGGAGGAGATCGAATCCCTCATCGAGCAGGTGCTTTCCGCCCAGGCCAGGGGCGTCAGTGTGCGCAGCATCACCATGACGCTGGCACAAGGGGATAAAAAAGCCATGCTGCGGTACCAGAACAAATACCGAAGCATGGTGAAGCACAACCCGGAGGAGGTGCTGCGCATCCATGACCGCATGGCGGCGGAGGGCAAGGCCACCTTCAACCCCTATTTGGAGCCCAAGCCCCATCGCAGCGGACGCAAAAGCGCCCTGCCCATGGATGACACCCTAAAGGGCCTTGCCCATTCGTTAAAAGATATCAAGGCCATCGATGCCGGGGTGTTTTTAGAGCAGCTGGCAACGATTATTGATCTCGCCTCCCGGGCGGGGTAATAAAAAAAGGGATGCATGTGCATCCCTTTTTTTATTGCTGTTGTTTTCGCAGTGCGGCAAGCTGGCCGCCCTCTTTGCCCGTTACATGCTCGATGGCCATTTTTAATACCATCACCCGGCTGAAATCCTGCTCGATCTCCGCCTTGTGCTCCCTTAGGGTGCGCATGGGGGCGTATTTTTCTGCGAGGGCCACAAGGGCACGGATCATATGCTCCGCATCGGTGATGGGTTCCACCTTGCCAAAGGCGATGACGCTTTGGTACCGGGTGGAATAGGTCTCGGGTTCCACTTCATCTTTGTGGATGACGCAGAAGGATGCCTTATGGTGTTTTAAAACAGCATCCAGCTTATGGCCCTCTTTGGCGCAGTGAAAGTAGATGCTTTCCCCGTCGTAGCAAAAGTTCATGGGGACGGTGTAGGGGTAGTCCTCATCCCCCAATACCGCTAAAACGCCCGTTTGCTCCGTGCGCAAAATGGAATCGACTTCTTCCTGGGGCAGGGCTTGTCCGCTGCGCCGCATCGTTCGAAACATGAGGTTACCCCCTTAAATAGCGTTCAAACCGCTCATCACAGGCGTCACTGGTAAAATCCATCCGCTCCTTTTTCGTGGGGTGGATGAGGGAAAGGCCGCTGGCGTACAGCGCAAGCTGCCGGCCTCCTTCGCCGTAGCGGGCATCCCCCACAAGGGGCATATTGCGGGATGCAAACTGCACCCGGATCTGGTGGGGCCGTCCGGTGACAAGGTCCACCTCCACCAAAGATCGATTCCCGCGGCTTTCGATGAGCTGATAGTGCAAAACCGCCTGTTTGGCACCGGGGGTGCCGGGCTTGACCACGCGGCTCAGGTTACCATCGCCTTTTAACAAATAATCGGTAAAGGTGCCTTTGTCATCGGGTACCCCTTCAATGACGGCCCGGTAGGTCTTTTTCAGTTCGCCGTTTTGCAGCTGGGTGGCCAGGCGGCTGGCGGCCTTGCTGGTGCGTGCAAACACCATCAGCCCTGCAGCGGGGCGGTCCAGCCGATGGACCAGGCCCAGGTACACCGCACCGGGCTTATTGTATTCCTCTTTGATGTACCCCTTTAAATAGGTCAAAATGTCCATATCCTTGCTGGAATCAGCCTGGGTGGGCATGTTGTGGGGCTTGATGGCAACCAGCAGATGGTTGTCCTCGTAAACGATCTCTACACTCATGGGTTCCACCTCGCAGTGGCGCCGCAGGGCAAATGGAGCCCCGTTTCGCACCGGATGCCGATGTTCTGTGCCTCCACATGGCCACGGGGCAATGCGGCGGTCAGGGCGTTTTGTGCTACGGCGGGGGCAAAGCCGCTGGTGTAGCTGTTCAGTAAGAAGAAGGCGGCGTCATCGGTCAAAAGCTTGGCGCATTCTTCAATCAAGGGGTATACGTGGGTCTCAAAGCGGAACATCTCCCCATCGGGTCCCCGCCCGTAGGAGGGGGGATCCATGACGATGCCGTGGTAGCTTTTGCCCCGGCGCAGTTCCCGCTTTACAAATTTTAAGCAATCATCCACCAAATAGCGGATGGGGGCGTTTTCCAGCCCACAGAGCTTGGCGTTATCCTTGGCCCAGGCAACCATGCCCTTGGCGCTGTCCACATGGGCAACGGCGGCGCCCGCTTTGGCGCAGGCCATGGTGGCCCCGCCGGTGTAGGCAAACAGGTTCAATACCCGAATCTCCCCCTTGGGGTCCGCCGCCTTGCGCGCCTTGATCATGCTCGACATATGGTCCCAGTTGACGGCCTGCTCGGGGAAGAGGCCGGTGTGCTTAAAGCCCGTGGGCCGCACCAAAAAGGTGAGGTCCCGGTAGCGGATGTTCCAGCCATCGGGCATGGGGGCTAAAAACTCCCAGCTGCCGCCGCCCTTTTCGCTGCGGTGGTAGATGCCGTGGGCCTTCTTCCAAAGCTCGGGCTTTTGCTTGGGCCAAACCGCCTGGGGCTCGGGGCGGGCAAGGGTAAACTTGCCCCACCGCTCCAGTTTCATGCCATCGCCGCTATCCAGCAGGGTAAAATCGGCAAAGGCGCTGCTCATCCACATATTGTTAGATCCTTTCGATGGCGATCACGGCCTTTTTGCCGTTGATATCCCATTCCATACTAAAGCCGTTTGCAAGCTCAGTGCAGAGCTCGTCGCACAGCACATCTTCCATAATGCTATTCTTGTTGGCCTCGACGATGGCAGAAAGCTCCTCGTCGGTGGTGATGGCAACACGGATGTGGTCCGTCACGTTATAATCGGCCTCTTTACGCATGGTCTGCACCTTGCTGACGATCTCACGCACATAACCTTCGGCGATGAGTTCATCGGTCAAAGCGGTATCCAGCACAACGGTGATGCCGTTTTCGCTTACGGCGCTGAAGCCTTCCTTCTGCATGGTGGAAACCAGGATGTCATCGGGCCCCAACTCAATGGCGCTGCCTTCGATCTCAAAGGCGTACTTGCCCTCGTTCTTCATGGCAGCCACGATGGCGCTGCCGTCGGCAGAGCGCAGGAAGTTGCCGATCTTGGGCAAAAGCTTACCAAACTTGGGCCCAAGGGTCCGCATCTGGGGTTTGATCTGGTAGGCGATGTATTCGCTGGCGTCATCCACGCTTTCAAAGGCTTTGACGTTCAGCTCTTCCAAAATGATCTCACGGAACAGATCGGAAGGAACGCGGCTGCCGCTGACCAGCATGCTGGCGATGGGCTGACGGTTCTTGATGCCGCTGGCGTTGCGGGCGCTGCGGCCGATGGTGACTACCTTTAAGGCAAAGTCCATTTCTTCCATCAAAGCTTCGTCGATCATAGCTTCATCGGCAACGGGGTAAGCGCACATGTGCACGCTTTCGGGGGCATCGGGCTCCACAGTCTTTACGATGTTCAGATAGATGCTCTCCGCCATGAAGGGCACAAAGGGCGCGCTCAGCTTGGCCATGGTGGAAAGTACGGTGTACAACGTCTTGTAAGCGGCGGCTTTATCGGCCGTCATCTCTTTGCCCCAGTAGCGCTCACGGCCACGGCGGATGTACCAGTTAGAAAGTTCATCCACAAAGGCGGTCATGGCACGGGCGGCCTCCGTCACACGGTAGGCATCCATATCCTCCGTTACCTGTTTGATGAGGCTGTGCATCCGGCTCAATACCCATTTGTCCATTACGGTGTAAGCGGGCTCGGGCAGGGTGGGGTCATAGGGGTTGTAATTATCGATGTTGGCATAAAGCACATAGAAGGCGTAGGTGTTCCACAGCGTGCCCATGAACTTGCGCTGGGCCTCCGTGATGGCAGCATCATGGAAGCGGTTGGGCAGCCAGGGAGCGGCGCTGACGTAGAAGAACCAGCGGACAGCATCGGCACCCTGCTTGTTTAAAACAGACCAGGGGTCCACCACATTGCCCTTGTGCTTGCTCATCTTCTGGCCGTCTTTATCCTGCACATGGCCCATGACCAGGCAGTTTTCAAAGCTGGGCTTGCCAAACAGGGCGGTGGAGATGGCGCTCAAGGTGTAGAACCAGCCGCGGGTCTGGTCAACAGCCTCGCTGATGAAGTTTGCGGGGAAGAATTTTTCAAACTTATCCTTGTTTTCAAAGGGGTAGTGCCACTGTGCAAAGGGCATGGAGCCGCTGTCGTACCAGCAGTCGATGACCTCGGGCACGCGCTTCATCTCTTTGCCGCAGTGGGGGCAGGTCAGGTGCACAGCGTCGATGTAGGGCTTGTGCAGCTCGATGTCATCCGGCACATCGATGCCCTTTTCCTTCAGCTCTGCAATGCTGCCGATGCACTCTCTGTGGCCGCATTCGCATTCCCAGATGGGCAGGGGGGTGCCCCAGTACCGCTCACGGGAAAGGCCCCAGTCGATGACGTTATCCAGGAAGTTGCCCATGCGGCCTTCCTTGACGTTTTCGGGCATCCAGTTGATGGCACGGTTGTTGGCCATCAATTCATCATGGAGCTTGGTCATTTCAATAAACCAGCTGCTGCGGGCGTAGTACAATAAAGGCGTATCGCACCGCCAGCAGAAGGGGTAGCTGTGCTCAAAATCAAGGGCTTTAAACAGCAGGCCGCTTTCTTCCAACGCTTTTAAGATCATGGCGTCGGCATCTTTTACAAACACACCGGCCCAGGGGGTGCCTTCCACAAACTCGCCCTTAGCGTTGACCAGGTTTACAAAGGGCAGGCCGTTTGCCCGGCAGATGCGGTTATCGTCCTCACCGTAGGCAGGGGCGATGTGCACGATGCCGGTACCTTCCGTCAGGGTGACGTAGGGGTCAGCCACCACAAAGAAGGCCTTTGCATCCAGCTTGACATCGGCGGGCAGCTCGAACACAGGCACGTATTCGGTGCCGACGAGGTCGCTGCCGAGGCAGGTGTTTACGATGTTGGCATCCTCGCCAAAGTGGGTCTCTACCAAAGCCTTGGCCAGGATGTACTCTACGCCGTCAGCAAGGACGGTTGCGTATTCTTCCTTGGCGTTGACGCACAGGCCAAGGTTGCTGGGCAGGGTCCAGGGGGTGGTGGTCCAGGCCAAAAGGAAGGTGTTATCTTTGCCGGCTACGCGGAATTTGGCGATGGCGGATTTTTCTTTTACATCCTTATAGCCCTGGGCGACTTCGTGGGAAGAAAGGGCGGTGCCGCAGCGGGGGCAATAGGGCACAACTTTGTAGCCTTTGTAGATGAGCCCCTTGTCGTACAGCTGCTTTAAGGACCACCATTCGCTTTCGATGTAGTTGTTTTCGTAGGTGACGTAGGGGTCTTCCATATCGGCCCAGAAGGCGATGCGCTCACTCATCTCCTCCCATTCCTTTTTGTACTTCCATACGCTTTCCTTACACTGCTGAATGAAGGGCTCTACGCCGTATTCTTCGATCTGCTCTTTGCCGTCCAGGCCGAGGAGCTTTTCGACTTCCAATTCTACCGGCAGGCCGTGGGTATCCCAGCCGGCTTTGCGCAGAACATCATACCCCTGCATGTATTTATACCGGGGGAAGAGGTCCTTAAAGCTGCGGGTCTCCAAATGACCTACATGGGGTTTGCCGTTGGCGGTAGGGGGGCCATCAAAAAAACTGAAGGCCGGGGCGCCCTCGTGGGCGGTGAGAGTTTTTTCAAAGATGCGGTTTTTACGCCAGAATTCCAGCACCTTTTGTTCCCGCTCCGCAAAGCGAAGATCGGTATCGACTTTTTCGTACAGCATGGTTCCTCCTTAGGGCAGCGCCCGTTATCTTGCAAAAATAAAACAGCCCACGTCCAACGGGACGAAAGGGCTGTGCTTCCGCGGTACCACCCGAATTGATGGCATAAAATACACCATCCACTCGTGCCCGGTAACGGCGGGCTGCCGTCGGCATTGGGGGCAGGTAACATGCCCGTTTGTGCCGCCCTCCGGGGTGATCCCCCTCCACACATGCCGCCCGGCTTCCATCATCCCGGGCTCGCTTTGGGCTGTTTGTGAACGGCATTCCCCATCATAAGTTTAATTACCCCATATTATATCCAATTGCCACGATTTTGTAAAGGGCGGGCAGGCTGAGCCTGCACCCACGCCGCGGGCGGGGGAACTGGTGGAGGAATAGGCTGTTAGCCCAGCGGTACCAGCCAGTGGCTGGAGCCACGCCGCAGACACGTGGGCAGCGCATGTGGTGTGGATTATAATAACAATCAACGACCCCGTAAAATCGTTTGTTTTTTATTTTGTGCGAACATCTCATAAGGAATAAGCAACGGCTTATATGAGCTTAGTGTTACGAAGGGGGGCCAGGGCGGGATTTCGAGTTCCCCCCTTAGGCCCCCCTTCACCCCCCTAACCCCCTTAAAACGACACAGGGGGAGCTCTAAAGAGCAGACAGTTCCGCTATGCGTCACTGCTGCCTTCGCTCCCCCTATGGACCCCTGTAGGAAATGTTGCATGGTAACGGCATGGGCACAAAATGTGTACGAGAATCTATGCTCTCTAAAGATTATTTTCCTGTCATTCTGAGCGAAGCGAAGAATCCTAAGTTACCTCCGCTATGTACACTCCACAAAAAATCTCCCCCACCCCCTGCCGAGGCACCGATAGGTGCATCGGCTTTTCGATAAACAAAAGCACCGGGCACGAATGTGCACGGTGCAATTTAAAGTTTTTGAAGATTCCCAAGAAACTTTTTTCAAAAAGTTTCTTGGGCCCCCGGAGGCCAAAAAGTT
Organism: Clostridiales bacterium; assembly: GCA_015056185.1. GTDB lineage: Bacteria > Bacillota > Clostridia > Christensenellales > QAND01 > QAND01. The sequence goes on from SVGV01000041.1 coordinate 13,047, forward strand.
CCCCCCCTTACATAATCAGCTTCCTGCGATGGTCAAACCATCCACCAATACCGATGGCGCGGTGACGGATGCCGCCGCAGAGGGATTGGTAAAACTATCATTACCTACGGCGCGGATGTTCTTTAACAGCTCGTAAAAATTACCGGAGAGCACCGCCTGGGTAAAGGGGGTGCCCAGGGTACCGTTGACGATCTCCCGCCCTTTGCACAGCAGGGAAAAATCGCCGCTGGTGGCATTGGCCCCGGCGTGGAGGCCGCTTACTTCGTAGATCATCACGCCGTTTTCCGCCTTGGCGGCAAGGGCATCCAGGGTATCTTCCCCGGGCATCAGCTTTAGGTTGTTGGGGCCGATGCTGACCACCCCGGCATAGCTGCGGTGGCCGTTGCCCGTGGGGGCCTTACCCATGCGGTTTGCGGTCTTTACATCGTACAGCAGGGTGTTTAAAACGCCCTTTTCAATGATGGCCCGCTCGGCTTTGGGCACACCCTCCCCATCAAAGAGAGAGGTGTAATCATAACTGGGGCTGTAGGGGCTATCCATAAGGGTGACGATGTCCGCCGCGATGGTTTCGCCTTCTTTGCCTTTTAATAAGGATAACCCATCCAGTGCCCGCTGAGCGGAGAAGATGGAACTAAAGGTGGAGATGAGATCCACAATGGCCTCGTGATGGATGATGACGGGGCAGCTGCGGCTTTGGGTGGGCTTTGCGCCGTAGTAGCGCATGCCCCGAATCAGGCTTTTTTCCACCAGTGTGCCGATGTCAAGGGCATCCATGTTCTTTGCGATGTAGAAATCCATGCCCGTTTCTTTGTAATCGTCCTTAGCCACGATGGGCGCTGCCACCACCTCGTAATGGCTGTGGCCCTGGCTGAGGTATACGCCCCGGCTGTTGGCGTAGTAAACCGCCGATGCACCCACGCCGGCGGCGCAGCGCATCACATCACTGACCAGCTCACTTTCATCCAACGCAGTGTACAGCTCTTTGATGGCGGCAAGTACCTTGCCATCCTCCATGGGGGCGTCAAAATCCACACTGCCGCTTTGGCCGGCTTCCCCCACATAAAGGGATGCATGCTCATCCGCATCGCTGATGGATGCATTGGCCACAGCAGCAGCGGCCAATTCCGCCATGCCCTCCATGGCTAAGGATTCGCTGTAAGCATAGCCCACACGGCCATCCATAAACACCCGGATGCCCACACCCTCTACCTGGGCATGGCTGTATTCATCCATCTCCCCTTTGTAGATGTTGGCATCGATGCTCTTTGAACGGGTCAAAATGGCATCGGCATCCTCGGCACCAAGGGCCAGGGCCTCACTAAGAAGTTTATCTAACAGTTCTTTCACGGTTATGCCTCCCTTCCGCCAACTAAGATGGAGCTGACGCGGATCATGGGCTGGCCCACGCAGGTGGGCACACTGCCGGATTCCGCCCCGCACATGCCCTCGCTGTGGGCAAGGTCGTCAGATACCATATCGATGCGCTCAATGACCTCACTGCCCTTGCCGATGAGGGTGGCACCCCGCACGGGGGAATGGATCTTCCCGTTTTTGATGAGGTATCCTTCCAGTACGGCAAAGTTGAATTCGCCCGTTAAGGTATCCACACTGCCGCCGCCCATCTGCTTGGCGTACAGCCCATAGCCGATGGATTCGATGAGCCCCTTGTCACTGCCGGGGGCGATGTAGGTATTGCCCATGCGGGAAACGGGGGCGTAGCGGTAGCTTTGGCGCCGTCCGCTGCCTGTTTTTCTTAGGCCCATGCGCCTCTCACCCAGCAGATCCACCAAATTGCCC
>SVGV01000042.1 GCA_015056185.1 Clostridiales bacterium
AAGCCTGCTTGTGGGCGTGATGCTTGCCATCGTCAACTTTGCCCGTGTTGTACTGCTGGAGGGCTACCCCATTGAGATCGGTCTTGTGGTGTGCGTAACGCTGGTGTTCACGGTGGTCGTTGCAAAGTGCCTGGGCGGCTTTTTGCCCATCGTGGCAAAGAAGCTGGGCTTTGACCCTGCCCTCATGGCAAGCCCGCTGATTACCACCATCGTGGATTCCATTTCACTTTTGATTTATTTTGCCATTGCAAGTGTTGTCCTTGGCATTTAACGCAAATAAAAAAAGACCTCATATGAGGTCTTTTTTTATTGTGATCATTCTGCCATTTCAAGCATGCCCTGCAGTGCGCTCAAAAGGGGCATCTTTGCTGCGATCTCCTCAGGGTCGGTCAACAAAGTGGCCGATGCTGCTTCGGCGGGCAGGCTCAAAGTCTTGCTGCCGTATTCTGCGGTGGCGGTCATATCAAACTCCATGGTTTCCAGCATGGTGTTGATGGTGTTTAAAGCCTCGGCATCGGTGGTGCTCTGTGCAGCCAGCTTTTTGATGGCGTCTTTATTAAGGGTTGCATACATGCCAAGGTACTTGGGGGTGCCTGCATCGATATAGGTGTAAAGCTCAATGATGTTAGAAAACTCTTTGATCGCTTCTTCGGAAGCGTTCAGGTCTTCTTCGGAAATGCCCAGATCCTCAAGGGAAACGTAGCTTTCATAAAGCTCAAAGGCTTTGGTAAGGTCCAAAACCATCTGCACTTTATAGGCACTGGTACCGTTGAAGTTCTCTTTGCCAACGGTGTTGATCTCAGAACACATGCCGGTCAGCATGGCCAAAGATTCCGCATTGATGCTGCTGCTCATGGAGCTTACATCGCCCACGGCCACCTCATCGCCGGCTACTTTGTACCACTTGCCATCGATGCCTTTAAAATAGGTGTCGGCAGCGCCGGAAGCAGCATCGATATAAAAATCGCCCTTCATGGCGATGCCCATGACGGAGATGCTTAAATCAGTATAGGCTACTTCGGTATCGCCTTCCACTTTCAGGTAGTATTCCATGGCAATGCCGGATTCCGGCTCTTCCATGGCCATGTTCATTTCCATGCTGGAATAAGTGATGGGTTCTTTGTTGTTGGCGGCATCTTCCAACAGCTTTTTGCCGTCGGGATTGCTGCCGCATGCAGTAATGGCAAGGATCATCAAAGCTGCCATCATAAGGGCTAAGAAACGTTTTTTCATTGGTTTTACCTCCATTCTTGATGGTTGCACATTCATTATAACCGAAGTGGATTTTCAGAAAAAGGTTTTCTTAAAACTCCTCCTTCAGACTGCGCATAAACAAGCCGGATAGCAGTACTCCGGCTTCCATCTTGCCGCTGAGCACCGCGTTGACTCCGGTGCAGATGGGCATTTCCACCCCGTAGCGCTTGGAAAGCAGGGTGATGGCCGATGCCGTTGCAATACCCTCTGCCAGCTGACGGTACCCTTCCTTTTTAATAAAGGCTTCGCCCACAGCACGGTTGTGGCTGTAGGGGGAGAACACCGTTGCAGCGTAATCGCCCAGATGCCCCAGGCCGTAGGCAGTGATGCCCTGGCCGCCCATGGCTTCGATCAACCGGCTGATCTCCCTTGGCCCCCGGGCAATGAGGGCACCTTTTAAAGAGGATACCCCGGCACCATCCAGCATACCCGCCGCAATGCCGATGACGTTTTTGCTGGCTGCGCCGATCTCGTTGCCGATGAGATCGCTGCCGTAATAAAACCGGATGAGGTCGCTGGAAAAAGCGTGGACCAGGTGATATTTTAAATCTTTATTGAGGGAATCGATGACCATACAGTTGGGGATGCCTGCAGTGAAATCCTGCACATGGCCGGGGCCCACCCAAATGGCGATGGGGGCATCTATGCCCAAAACCTCGGCGGCTACTTCGCTCAGACGCAGGCCTGTGCCATCCTCAATGCCCTTCATGCACAGTACGATGGGCTGTTTTTTCTGATACCCGGCGTTTAAAAGATCCTTCAAAAAGCTTCTGAGGTTTTGCGCCCCAATGGAGATCACGATAACCTCGCCATGGCCCACGGCCATGGAAAGATCGGTAGAAAGCGCTAATCTTTCCGGCAGGGTGACCATCCCGTTGGTGCGGTTATTTAAAAATGCAGCCATGGATGCGGAATGAGGACGCCCGTAAAGCACGGTATCATGGCCGATGCTATTTAAATACCAGGCGATGAAGGAACCCCACCTGCCGCAGCCTAAAACAGAAATTCGCATTGATATTTTCCTCCGGCTTCTGTTTACTCACAATAAGCATTTTTAGTATAGCAGGGTTTTATTCTGTAGAAAAGCGATTCAGCCCGATTCCTTTCCATAAAAGAATAGGGTGGGGGAATCATGGCCATACGATTGACACACGATTTTCCTTGGTACTATAATAAACTAAGTATACCATTATGCCAAAAGCAGGAAGAAGGGTATGTGATGGACAGCAACATTGCGTTCAGCATCTTTGGATTGGATATCTATTGGTACAGCCTGATGATCATGACGGGCGTTGTGCTTGGTTTTTTTATCTCCACCAAGCTGACCCGTAAACGGGGTTACAACAGTGAATTGGTCATGGATGTACTGCTGCTCGGCATCCCCCTTGGCATCATCGGGGCAAGGCTTTATTTTGTTGCCTTTTCCTGGGACATGTTTAAAAACAACCTGGATCAGATCTTCACGCTGCAGATGGAGGGCCTTGCCATTTACGGCGGTGTCATCGGCGGTGTTTTGGCGGTACTGATCCTCTCCAAATGGAAGAAGTTCAGCTTCTGGGATGTGACCGATGCTGCCGTGCCTTCACTCATTTTGGCCCAGGCCATCGGCCGCTGGGGCAACTTCTTTAACCAGGAGATCTACGGTGCAGCCATCACCGGCGGCATCGGCGGGCAGGTCGGCAGCCATTTGGCCTTGTTCCCCCCGGCGGTCTTCATCGATGCTACCCAAAGTTGGCATGTGGCATTGTTCTTCTACGAATCCATGCTGAATTTCATCATATTTGGCATCTTGCTGACCTTCTATTTGAAAAAGCCCGGCTACAGAGGCTGCACCACCTGGCTGTATTTTGCACTGTATTGCTTCATCCGCGCCATTTTAGAGGGGATGCGCTTGCCCGAGTACATCCTGTTCTTCCTGGGGATCCCCGTTTCCCAGCTGGTCAGCGGGGTCATGTGCGTTATCGCCTTTGGCTTCTTTATCCACGCCTATCGCAAAGGCGGCTATGACGCAAAGGAGATCCCGGAATCTTACAGTTTGAAAACTGCTGCTGAAGCAAGCGCAGAAGAATAAGTTTATCGAAAGGGAGTATGAATCATGGCACGCAATTTAACGATGTTGACCGACTTATATCAGTTGACCATGATGTACGGCTATTTTAAAAACGATATGAAGGAAGAAGCAGTGTTCGATCTGTTTTACCGCAAACCCACCGATCATATCTCTTATGCTATTATGGCGGGCTTGCAGCAGGCAGTGGAGTACATCCAAAACCTGAAGTTTACGGAGGACGACATCAGCTATTTACGATCCTTGAATCTGTTTGATGAAGAGTTCCTTTCCATGCTGCGTACCTTCCGCTTTACCGGTGATATTTACGCCATTAAAGAAGGCCGGCCGGTATTCCCCGGCGAGCCTCTTTTGCGGGTAAAAGCCCCTATTATGGAAGCACAGCTCATCGAGACCACCCTTTTGACCATCATCAACCACCAGACTCTCATCGCTACCAAAGCAAACCGCATCTGCCATGCGGCGGGCAGCGGGGATGTAGTGATGGAGTTCGGTCTTCGCCGGGCGCAGGGCCCCGATGCCGGCATCTATGGTGCCCGTGCTGCCATCATCGGCGGGTGCAGCGGTACCAGTAACGTGCTAACGGGCCAGATGTTTGACATCCCCGTGAAGGGCACCCACAGCCACAGCTGGGTCATGAGCTTCCCCACGGAACTGGATGCCTTCCGCGCCTATGCAGATGCCTTCCCCGATGCCTGCATCCTGCTGGTGGATACCTTTGATACCCTCAACAGCGGTATGGTCAACGCCATTACCGTGTTTAAAGAACTGCGGGAAAAGGGCCATGAGCCCCTGGGCATCCGCCTGGATTCCGGCGACCTTGCCTATTTGAGCAAGCAGTGCCGCACCATGCTGGATGAAGCCGGCTTCCCCAATGTTAAGATCACCGCATCCGGCGATCTGGATGAAGTGCTCGTCGCAGACCTTCTGCAGCAGGGCGCCAAGATCGATAGCTGGGGCATCGGTACCAAGCTGATCACCAGTGAAGATTGCCCCAGCCTGGGCGGCGTGTATAAGATGTCTGCCAAAGAGGAAAACGGCGAACTGGTACCCAAGATCAAAGTTTCCGACAACCCTGTTAAGGTGACCAACCCCGGGTATAAAAAGGTGGTGCGCATCTACAACAAGCACAAGCACCGTGCTCTTGCGGATCTGATCATGCTCCACGATGAAGTCATCGATACCGAGCAGCCTCTGACCATCTTTGACCCCAACGCCACCTGGAAGCGCATGACCATCACCTCTTTTGAGTTGGAAGAGCTGCTGATCCCGGTATTTGTACGGGGTGAACTGGTGTATGATCTGCCTACGCTGAGTGAAATCAAAGAATACGCCCTTCAGCAGATGGATACCCTGTGGGATGAATACAAGCGCTCCCGCAATCCGCAGATCTATAAAGTGGATCTTTCCCAGAAGCTTTACGATTTAAAGACGGGGCTCATCGCAAAATACAAGAACTATTCCGAGGTATAACATGAGGAAAAAGCAGTTCAAAACCTCCCTGTTTGGCTATAACAAGCGGGAAGTCGATGCCTATATGATCATCAACGAGGCGGAACGCAACCGCAGGACTGCAGCTGATGAGCGGCTCGAGAACCTCGCTAAGGAAAACGTAAACCTGGCGGTGGAACTGAAGATCGCCCGCAGCGGCTTTGTGGATGCCACCGAACTGATGATGGCAGCAGGGGAGCGGGCCCGTGAGCTGGAGGCTGAATTGAATGAAGCCAAGATCAAGCTGGAGGATCTCTCCACCCAGCTGATGGATGCTTTGGCCGCCCAGCCTAAAGATGGTGAGACCGCTGAACTGATGGAACTGCTTTCCAAACAGATCGAAGCTTTGGGCAGTGAAAACCTGGATACCCTGCGTGCGGTATTGAGCGATGCCGAATTGCTCAAACGGGCAGCAGAGGGGGAAGAGGATGTAACGGAAGACACCGCGTTCCAATTTCCCGATGGATTCCATCATGAACTGAATACTCCTGTGAGCAGCGCCCGCGGATTGATGCACAAAATCTACGAGCTGCGTCGTCAGGGGGCGGAAGAATGAAGTATCAAAAGGTGGTGAAAGCCACCTTTTTGCGCCGTCCCAACCGTTTTGTCGCCTTTTGTATGCTAAATGATGAAGAGGTACGCTGCCATGTACCCAACACCGGGCGCTGCCGCGAATTGCTCATCCCCGGCAGAACGGTGTATCTGGCTATGGCTGATAACCCCAACCGTGCAACAAAGTATTCCCTCATCGGGGTGGATAAAGACGGTTTGATGGTCAATATGGATTCCGGCGCGCCAAACCGTGCGGTGGAAGAGGCGATTTATCACATCCCGTTCCCCGGTATGGGCAAAACGGTGTGGTATAAGCGGGAATGCAAGTATAAAGACAGCCGGTTTGATTTTATGATCAAAGACGAATCCGGAAAGGAAGGATTTGTGGAGGTAAAAGGCGTTACCCTGTTTGATGGAACCGCTGCCCGCTTCCCCGATGCGCCCACAGTACGGGGGGTCAGGCACATCCATGAACTGATGGGTGCGGTAAAAGAAGGGTATTGTGCTTATATTTTGTTTGTGATCCAGGGGAAGGGGCTTGACTACGTAGCCCCCAATGATGCAGGCGGCACGGAGTTTGGCGATGCTCTGCGCCTGGCAGCTGCAAACGGCGTTGTGCCTTTGGCCTATGATTGCACCATAACCCCGGATGAGATGACTTTGGATGCACCAATTCCCGTGGTGCTTTCTGAACAGTAGGAGGTTAATATGAAAGTTGTAGCCATCAATGGAAGTCCCAAGGAAAAGGGCAACACCTACCACGCCATCAAAACCATGGCGGATGTTTTAAGCACCCACGGAATCGAAACGGAGATCCTCCATGTGGGCGGTCAGGTCATCCGCGGGTGTATGGCCTGCAGCGGCTGCCGTAAGAGCGAGGGCAACTTATGCGTGCTCCCCGGTGATTGCGTTGCGGAGTACACCAAAAAGATGCTGGAAGCCGACGGCATCATTTTAGGATCCCCCGTCTATTATGGCGGCATTGCAGGCACCATGAAGAGCTTTTTGGACCGGGTATTCTATGGAAACTCCTCCAACATGCGCCATAAAGTGGGCTATGCGGTGACCGCGGTACGCCGTGCCGGTGCGGTGCCCACCTTCCAGCAGCTGTGCAGCTATCTGAATTTGGGCGAGATGATCATCGCCCCCAGTGTGTACTGGGGCGTAGGCTACGGCCGCCTGCCCGGGGAGATCACCGGGGATGAAGAGGGGGAAGATACCCTGACCATCGCAGCGGAAAACATGGCATGGCTGCTTAAGATGAAGGAAGCTACCAAAGACACCATTTTGCCCCCAGCACAAAAAACCAAACGGCTGACGAACTTTATCCGCTGATCTTTAGCTGAATGAGCAAAATAAAAAAGCACCCAATTCTGGGTGCTTTTTGTTTTGTTATTCAATAGATCTCATCAGCGGGGAAGCGGACGCCCGTTTGGCGGCGGGCGGTCTCCATGACCCAGGCTTCATCCAGCGATGCTTTATAGGCATCTTTTAAATCGTATTCGCCCTTTACCGCTTTGATAAAGGTGCCAACCTGGTAGTACATGCCGTTTTTATGCTCATCCATGGGCAGTTCTTCCACACTGCCATCGTTATAACGGATGATCAGGTGATCCATGCTGGTGACATGAGGCATCAGCATGCAGCCCAGTTCCCCCTGGATCTCGGCGGGGGAGTGGGAGTTGTTGATCTTGCTGAACATCACAACGCCCTGTTTATCCGGGTAGTTCAGAATCAGGGTGCCCATGCCCTCAAAACCGTTGTGCATGCGGATGCCGCTGCAGTTTACGCTTGTGGGCCTGCCAAAAAGCTTTACGATGGGGTGCACGCAGTACACGCCCAAATCCATCAGCGCACTGTTGGAAAGATCAGGGATAAAGGCGTTTAAATAGGTGCCGCTCTTAAAAGCGTCGTAACGGGAGGAATACTTGCAGTAGATGGCGGTAAACCGGCGGATGTCACCAAGCTTATGGAGGTTGTTTTTGATCACCTCATAGCCGGGCATATAAACATCCCGGATGGCTTCCATCCACACAAGGCCCATCTGATTTGCGTAATCCACCATGGATGCAACCTCATGGTAGTTGCTGCCGGCGGGTTTTTCTACCAGCACGTGCTTGCGGCTGCGCAGCATGGCCATGGCTTGAGGGTAGTGCACATAGTTGGTGGTGCCAATGTACACCGCATCCACCTCATCGCAGGCGGCGAGGGCGGCGATGTCATCAAACAGCAGCCCGATATCGGGGTAATCGGCCTGCAGGGCCTTTGCACGCTCCATGGTGCGGGAACAGATGGCGGTCACTTTGATCTCATCGGGGTACTGGGCTGCGGCATCCAAAAACTCACGGGTGATGATGTTGGTGCCGATGACGGCAAAACGGATCATGGTCTATCCTCCTATCGGCTGACTTTATAACCGGTCAAACGGTCTACCTGCTCCAACGGCTCACCGGCAAGGTATTTGCGGAAGTTTTCACTGCAGATGGTGAACAGACGGTCCTTGGTGCCGTTGGTGCTGCCGCCGTTGTTGTGGGGGGTGATGGTGAGATTATCGAAATCCCACAGGGGGTGATCAGCGGGGAGGGGTTCGGGATCCGTCACATCCAAAGCAGCGCTGCCTAAAGGGCCGTTTTTCAAAGCATCCATCAGGGCGTCGGTGACGATGGCATTGCCGCGGCCCACGTTGATCAACACGGAACCGGGCTTCATCAGGCCAAGGCGACGGGCATCCATGAGGCCTGCGGTACTCTGGGTATTGGGCAGTGCCATGCCCACGGCATCGGCACGGGGCAGAAGGGCATCCAGCTCATCGATGGTATGCATCTCGTGGAAGCAATCGGGCATATCGTTATCCTTTTTGCTGCGGCGCACGCCGATGACATAGCAGCCCAAAGCCTTCATGCGCTTGGCGTAGTTGCTGCCGATGTCCCCTGCGCCCAAAACCAGCACGGTGGATTCCTCGCAGGAGCGGGAGCGGCCCAGGTTCAGCCACGTATGGGCCTTTTGCTGGTCACGGTAGATGTGCAGCCGCCGGAAGTGGCAAAGGGTAGCGGCCACCATGTATTCACCGATGCCGGGGCCGTAGGAGCCCGTTGCATTGCATAAGATGGTATTTTCACTCAGCAATCCGGGTTTTACATAGGTTTCACTGCCGGCGCTGGAAAGCTGCAAAAACTCCAGGTGATCTGCGCCACCCTGGAGCAGTTCCCCGGAAGGATTGCCGATGATGGCGTGGGCCCACAGCACGTCTTCCCGGGTTGCAGTTTTGCGCTCGCCAAAGCGGAACTCGGCATCAGGCGCCATATCCATTAAAATCTGCTTTTGTTCTTCCGTAACAGGGAGCAGGACTAATACATGTTTTTCCATGGTAACAACCACCCTTCTTGTTTGGTTTTATTGTAAACGAAGCCGGTATGTTCTGTAAATTGCTGTATGAAAAAAGATAGCAAAAAAGCCCCTCGGATGAGGGGCTTTTTAACTATCTTAGTACATCATGTCGGGGTTGGCGGCAGCTACGGGAGCGGGGGGCTCGGGGATGTCGCAAACCAGACTTTCGGTGGTCAGCAGCATGGCAGCGATGCTGGCGGCGTTCTGCAGAGCGGAGCGGGATACCTTTGCGGGATCCAATACGCCGATCTCGTTGAGCATGCAGTATTCATCGCTGTAGGCGTTGTAGCCGAAGCCGACTTTGCCTTCGCGGAGGATCTTTTCAACTACGATGGAGCCTTCTACGCCGGCGTTGGTAGCGATCTGACGGATGGGCTCCTGCATAGCGCGGGCTACGATGAGCATACCGGTGCGCTTGTCGCCGTCTTCCTTCTCGGCGGCTTCCTTAACGGCGTCGATGGTGTACAGAAGGGCGGTGCCGCCGCCGGGTACGATGCCTTCTTCCACAGCAGCGCGGGTGGCGTTCAGAGCATCTTCGATGCGCAGCTTGGCATCCTTCATTTCGATCTCGGTAGCAGCGCCAACCTGGATCACGGCTACGCCGCCGGCCAGCTTAGCAAGACGCTCCTGGAGTTTTTCGGTGTCATATTCGGAGATGGTATCTTCGATGGTGGCACGGATGGAACGGCAGCGGGCTTCGATCTCCTCGGGGGAGCCGGCGCCTTCCACGATGGTGGTGTTGTCCTTGTCAACCTTAACCTGGCGAGCTTCACCCAGCAGGCTGAGGTCGGCTTCTTTCAGATCCATGCCCAGTTCTTCGCTGATGACTACGCCGCCGGTGAGGATGGCGATGTCTTCCAGGATGGCCTTGCGGCGATCGCCGAAAGCGGGGGCCTTAACAGCAACGCAGGTGAAGGCACCGCGCAGCTTGTTAACGACCAGAGCAGCCAGAGCTTCGCCGTCTACATCCTCAGCGATGATGAGGAGCTTGCGGCCGCTCTGAGCGACTTTTTCCAATACGGGGAGGATCTCAGCCAGCATGCTGATTTTCTTGTCGGTGATCAGGATGTAGGGGTTATCCAGAACGGCTTCCATCTTATCGGTATCGGTTACCATGTAAGCGCTAAGGAAGCCGCGGTCAAACTGCATACCTTCCACGAAGTTCAGTTCGGTCTTCATGGTGCGGGATTCTTCAACGGTGATAACGCCGTCGTTGCCCACCTTTTCCATAGCATCGGAAATGAGAACGCCGATGGATTCATCGCCAGCGGAGATGGCAGCTACGTTAGCGATGGACTGTTTGCCTTCGATGGGGCTGCTGATCTCTTTCAGGGCAGCAACGGAAACTTCCACAGCAGCTTCGATACCGCGCTTGATGAGCATGGGGTTGGCGCCAGCAGCAACGTTCTTAAGACCTTCGCGGATCATGGCCTGTGCCAGAACGGTAGCGGTGGTGGTGCCGTCGCCGGCTACATCGTTGGTTTTGGTGGCTACTTCGCGGACCATCTGGGCGCCCATGTTTTCAAAGGGATCTTCCAAAATGATTTCTTTTGCGATGGTAACGCCATCGTTTGTTACAAGGGGAGCACCGTACTGTTTTTCCAGCACGACATTGCGGCCTTTGGGGCCAAGGGTAATTTTAACGGTATCAGCCAGTGCATTTACGCCCCGTTCCAGAGCGCGGCGGGCTTCCTCGCCGTATTTTAACTGTTTTGCCATGGTTTCGTTCCTCCTTATTCTTCTACAACACCGATGATATCACTCTGACGTACCAGGATGAAATCCTCGTTTTCAAACTTGATATCGGTGCCGGCATAACGACGGTAGATAACCTCGTCGCCTTCTTTTACGTGCATTTCGATCTCTTTGCCGTCTACATTGCCGCCGGGGCCGGCTGCGATGACGATGCCGAACATGGGTTTTTCTTTTGCGGTATCAGGGATGATGATGCCGCCTACGCTCTTCTTCTCCTGGTCTTTTGCCTTGAGCAATACCATGTCGCCGATGGGTCTGATCTTCATGATGATCCTCCTTATGATTTAGATGTAAAATACGATCTCTGATTTGGCTGTTAGCACTCAAAGGGGGAGAGTGCTAACACACCATTTAATATAGACAAATATGCCAAAATAGGCAAATCAAATTATAGGTAAAAAAGTTGATTTTTAATCAAAAATTATTGTTTTTGTTTTTGATACTCTTGATATCTTCTTATAAATCTGTTTTTCTTTCAAAATCTATTATATGCAATGAACGCGTGCTCTTTTATAATAAAATGTAAATACTGCTCACGAAATCGAAGGATATTTGGAGGAAACCTGCGTGGAATTTACAAAATGGGATCATCGTTTTATGGAAATGGCAAAGCTGGTGGCATCCTGGTCTTCCTGCTATAAACAGGACCGAAAGATCGGTGCGGTCATCGTAAGGGATAAACGGGTATTGACCACCGGTTACAACGGTGCTCCAGCAAACATCCCCACCTGTGTGGAAAAGGGTGAATGCATGCGCCAGAAGTTGGGCATCGAAAGCGGTACCCGCCATGAGATGTGCTATGCCATCCATGCAGAGCAGAATGCCATCATCCAGGCGGCAAAGATCGGTGTCAGCATTGAAGGTGCTGTGCTCTACTGCACCCACCAACCCTGCGTCATCTGCGCCAAAATGATCGTCAACAGCGGGATCAAACGGGTCATCTACGGTGAAGGTTACCCCGATGCCTTCTCCCGTGAGTTCTTTGAAGCCTCCGGCGTGGAGCTGATCCGCTACGGCGAATAACGAAAACGATATCCAAGCCGCCTTCGGGCGGCTTTTCTGCTGTCATAGGGGTGTGTGTTTTAACATATATATGATGAAAAAGGAGACAACCACTATGGCAGTTCATCGTAAAAAAAGAGCATCTTTCAGGGGAGGTCCCCGCATGGGCCCCATGCGACTGGTTGAGGGGATCGTGTTGATCTTTGCTTTTGTACTTGCTGCAGGTTTTGTCGGCCGATTGGCTGCAGACCATGTTGGTCTCCCTGTTATGAGTATGTTAGGGGTGATCGATCCTCCTAAAACCCAGCAGGGGAATACCGGCAGTGCGAAGATAACTCTAAATGGCTTTTCCGTCTGCTTTCTGCAGACAGGTGCCTTTAAAAGTGAGGAAAACGCAGCCAAAGCGGCAGACCAGGCAACAGCCATGGGCGGGGCAGGGTACCGCTTGAAAGACGGGGAGCAGGAGCGGGTGATCCTCAGTGCGTATTTGGATGAGGCATCCGCCAAAACAGTGCAGCAGCGCCTGTTGGAGGAAAATGATCTGGATACCAGCATTTATAAAATGGAAATGCCGACAGGGGAAGTGGAAGCTGCAGAATCCCAACGAGAGGCGGTGCAAAAGGCGTTGGATGACCTGGATGCTGCAATCCTTTGTTTTTCAAAGGCTCTGTTAACAGAGGAGAATGATCAACGGGAACAGCATCTGACAGATGCAGAAGCGTGTTTGGATGATGCAGAACGTGCGATTGCTGATGCTCCATCTGTTGAAGAGGACTCTGTATTAAGTAAACTGTACGCGATCACGCAGGGTGCACAAACGGATTTGGAAAAAGCAAAAAGGGAGAGCGGAAAGCAGCGGGCATCTGCATTGCATCGTTGTTTTGTTAAATTGTGCCATGAACGATGCACCCTTTATAATCTGTCATCATAAAAGCAACTATGGTATGATATGGCTAAAACACACCTTGTAGTGGACAAGATGTGGGTTCAGCGAGGTTCTTTGCATACAAGATATTCAAAAAATGAAAAACTTTGCGAAAAACAGCACGAAAATAGCGTTGAATTGGTGAAAAATCATTTGTTTTATAAAAAATGCATAAATTCATGAAATAGTTGATGCAAAATGCAGATACTTGTGATAAACTCTTGTAGGATATTGACAAAAAAATAACGAAACACGCTGGATGGCTTTTGCCGTTTGGTGTGTGGCATCAACTTCTTTTAGATTTATGGAGGGGGTTTTTACTATGTCCAACAACACACTGACCCAGGAGAATTTTGACAAGCTCGGGGCCTACATCCAGGAAATGAAGGATGTAAAAGGCGCCCTGATGCCCGTCATGCAGAAGGCCCAGGAAATCTTCGGCTACATTGGCGAACCCATTCAGGAGTACATTGCTGACAAAATGGGCGTCATGCTGAGCGAAGTATACGGCGTTTCCACCTTCTATTCTCAGTTTGCTCTGGAGCCCAAAGGCGAGCACGTTATCAGCGTTTGTCTGGGTACCGCCTGCTACGTTCGCGGCGCTCAGAAGGTGCTGGATAAGCTGGCTGAAGTTCTCGAGGTAGAACCCGGCCGCACCACGCCCGATGGTCTGTTCACCCTGCAGCCCACCCGTTGCCTCGGCTGCTGCGGCCTGGCACCCGTTATCACCATCGGTGAAGACGTATACGGTCGTTTGACTCCTGATGCCATCCCCGGCATCATTGAAAAGTACCGCGCTTAATAATTTGGAGGGGTTTTTCAAATGAAATCTTTAAAAGAATTAGAAGCAATTAAAGAGCAGGGCAGAGGTCTTGTTCAGGTTCGGCACGAGGGTGCTACCGAATCCGAAAGCAGCTACCACTATCATGTAATGGTTTGCGGCGGTACCGGTTGTACTTCTTCTGGTTCTGGTGCCATCATCGAAGAGTTCCACAAACAGTTGGCTGCCAACGGCATCGAAGACAAGGTACAGGTTGTACGTACCGGCTGCTTCGGCCTTTGCGAATTGGGCCCTGTTGTTATCGTATACCCTGAAGGTTCCTTCTACAGCCGCGTTAAGGTAGAGGATGTTGCCGAGATCACCGAAAAACATCTGAAGAACGGCGAAGTTGTAAAGAGCCTGCTCTATTCCGAGAGCGTAGCAGAAGACGGCAGCATCAAAGCTTTGGAAGAAGTCAACTTCTTCAAAAAGCAGCACCGTGTTGCTCTGCGTAACTGCGGTGTAATTGATCCCCAGAACATCAACGAGTACATCGCATTTGGCGGCTATGAAGCTCTTGGCAAGGTTTTGACCACCATGCAGCCCATGGAAGTTATCAACCTGGTTAAGGCCAGTGGCCTCCGCGGCCGCGGCGGCGCAGGTTTCCCCACCGGTTTGAAATGGCAGTTTGCTTCCGGCTACCAGGATGATCAGAAGTACGTACTGTGCAAT
The DNA here is from genome assembly GCA_015056185.1 of Clostridiales bacterium. Classification (GTDB taxonomy): domain Bacteria; phylum Bacillota; class Clostridia; order Christensenellales; family QAND01; genus QAND01. The sequence continues at coordinate 13,927 of SVGV01000042.1, forward strand.
GCTGACGAGGGTGACCCCGGCGCATTCATGGACCGTTCCATCCTGGAAGGTGACCCCCATGTAGTTATTGAGGCTATGTCCATCGCCGGCTATGCAATTGGCGCAACCCAGGGTTATGTATATGTTCGTGCTGAGTACCCCATCGCTGTACAGCGTTTGCAGATCGCTATCGATCAGGCTCGTGAAGCCGGCATCCTTGGCGAGAACATCTTTGGCTCCGGCTTCAGCTTCGACCTCGGCATCCGTCTGGGCGCCGGCGCATTCGTATGCGGCGAAGAAACCGCTCTGATGCGCTCCAAAGATGTTC
>SVGV01000043.1 GCA_015056185.1 Clostridiales bacterium
TACCCCCGGCAAAGACTGCACCGTGCTGCTGGATTACTCCCACACGCCGGATAGCCTGATCAACATTTTGGATACCATTCGGGAGTTCTGCAAAGGGCGCATTATTACGGTGTTTGGCTGCGGCGGTGACCGCGACCCCGACAAACGCCCCAAGATGGGCAAAGCGGCGGGGGAACGCTCCGATTACTGCATCGTCACCAGTGATAACCCCCGTACCGAGGATCCCTTCAAGATCATCGATGCCATCCTACCTGGGCTGAAGGAAACCGGGTGCGAATACACCGTCATCGAAAACCGGCGCGAGGCCATCCGCCATGCGCTGATTTGCGCCGCCAATGATGATGTGATACTATTGGCGGGAAAGGGCCATGAGCCCTATCAGGAGATCGGCCGTGTGCGCCATCCCTTTGATGAAAAAATCGTGGTAAAAGAGCTTGCGGAAGAGTTATTTTCCTAAGCGGGAGGATTTGTGATGGAACAGCTGATCTGGCCCCTTGTGGCAGCATTCGCGGTATCGGTAGCCCTTGGGCCCATGGTACTGCCCATTTTAAAAAAGCTGAAACTTGGACAAAACATCCGTGAAGACGGCCCCCAGGCCCATTTGGCCAAGGCAGGCACCCCCAGCATGGGCGGCGTCATCTTTTTAGCTGGCGGCATCATTGCAACGCTGCTGTTCAGCCGGGGCAACTTCGGTTGGCCGCTGTTCTGCATTTTGACCACCGTTGGGTATGCCCTGATCGGCTTTTTAGATGACTTTATTAAGGTGTATATGCACCGTTCTCTGGGCTTAAAGCCCTACCAGAAGATGGCGGGCCAGCTGGGTCTTGCCATTCTCATTACGGTTTTTGCGGCCAGCTCCCCCGAGATCGGCACGGTCATCTATGTGCCCATCTTAAATGTGTACTGGGAGATGGGCTGGTTCTACTACCCCTTTACCGTGTTTGTCATTGTGGGTGTTGTAAACAGCGTTAACTTGACGGATGGCCTTGATGGCTTGGCATCCGGCATCAGCGTTGTGGTTTGTTCCACTTTGGCGTTTATTGCCTATTCCATCGCAAGTGAGCTTAGCGGCCTGGGCCTGATGGGTTCCGCCGAAAACTACCGTAATCTTGCGGTATTCGGCAGTGCCATGGCAGGCGGCTGCCTTGCATTTTTGCGGTTTAACAGCTTCCCCGCAAAGGTGTTTATGGGGGATACCGGCTCTTTGGCACTGGGCGGCGTGGTGGTCATTATGGCCATCCTTTCCCGTATGGCGTTGCTGCTGCCCATCTGCGCGGGCATGTTTATGGTCAGCACCATTTCCAGCATCGCACAGGTCATCAGCTTTAAGTACTTCCATAAACGCATCATCAAAATGGCGCCGCTGCACCATCACTTTGAGCTGTGCGGCGTAAACGAAACCAAAATCGTAGCGGGCTACATTATGGTCAGCGTTGTCTTATGCGCGTTGACTTTAGCCATGGTTTTGTAAGGAGGAATTGAAATGGATTATTCCAACAAACGGGTACTGGTCGTGGGCATGGCCCGCAGCGGCATTGCAGCGGCAAACCTGCTTTATAAGCTGAATACGAAAGAGATCATTTTAAACGACAGGCGTCATCGCGAGGCGTTCAACGGAAAACTGGACGAGCTGTTCCGGTTGGGCATGACGGACCGCCTTGGCATGGAGCCCGATGAACTCATCCACGATGTTGACCTTGTGGTATTCAGCAGCGGCGTTCCCTTCTGGAAGGAATGGATCCTTAACGCCAGAAGCAAAGGCATCCCCTGTGTAAACGAGCTGGAGTTGGCCTATTGGGTCACCACGGCGGATTTTGTTGCCATCACCGGCACCAACGGCAAAACCACCACTACCACCCTCACTGCAGAGATCTTCAAGGCATGGGGCAAGGTGAGCCATCCTGTAGGCAATATCGGCGACCCTGCCTGTACCTATGCCTATGAGATGAAGAAAGGGGATATCGCTGTTGCAGAGGTGGCACCCTTCCAGATGGTGAGCACCATCGATTTCCACCCCAGAGTCAGCGCGATTTTAAACATCACGGAAGACCATCTGGATTGGTTTAAAACCATGGATAACTACATCGATGGCAAATGTCTGGTCTTTCAAAACCAGACTGAAGATGATTACTGTGTATTGAATTATGATAACGAGATCACCGCTACTTTGGGGGACCGCCCCAAAGCCAAGGTGATGTTCTTCTCCATCAAGCACGAGTTGACAGAAGGCGCCTATGTAAAGGATGGCAACATCATCCTTTCCACCCACGGTAACACCCGGGTTTTGATGAAGGCAGAGGATGTGCGCATCCCCGGTAATCACAACCTGGAAAACGCCCTGGCAGCCGCATTGGTCACCAGCCTGATGGGTACCGATGATGCAACCATCGCCCATACGCTTAAGACCTTCAGCGGCGTTGAGCACCGTATCGAAACGGTGGCTACGGTAAACGGCGTTACCTATATTAACGACAGCAAGGGTACCAACCCCGATGCTACCATCATGGCCATCCGCGCCATGAAGGCCCCCACGGTGCTGATCCTTGGCGGCTATGACAAACACGGGGATTTCACCCCCATGTTCCGTGAATTTACCGAAAACATCCGGCATATAGTTGTGTTGGGCGAGACAAAGCGCCAAATCGTGGATACCGCCAAAGCAATGGGCTTTACTGCCATTACCGAGGTGGATACCTTTGAAGAGGCTGTCAGCACCTGCGCACAGCTGGCCGAAGAAGGTATGAATGTATTGTTGAGCCCCGCCTGTGCCAGCTGGGATATGTTCTCTGATTTTGAGCAGCGCGGCAGGCGGTTTAAAGAACTGGTGATGGAGCTGAAATAATTTGCCGAAGAGGGGATTACTGCCCAAACGGGAGATGGACTTTTCCGTCCTTGTTGTGACATTGATGTTAGTGCTGACGGGCATTGTTGTGGTCTTCAGCGCCAGCTCTTACATGGCCACAATTAAGATCGGGGATCCGTACTTCTACTTTAAAAAACAGATATTAGGTGCAGTCATCGGTTCAGTGGCCATCCTGTTTCTTTCCCGGTTTGATTACCATAAGTACCAAAGGTTCACCGTGGTAAAATGGGGCGCGGTGGTCATCCCCGTGCTGATGCTCCTTGCGGTACGGTTTGTGCCCGCCCTTTCCGTCAGTTTAAACGGCAGCTCCCGTTGGCTGAACCTTGGGTTTATCACCATTCAGCCCAGCGAGATCGCAAAATTCGCCCTTGTGGTGTATATGTCCATCTACATGGCAGAAAAACGCCATGATATGATGGATTTCACAAAAGGCGTGGTACCCATGCTGGCTGTGGTGGGCGGCGTATGTTTGTTGATCCTCCTGCAGCCCAACTTTTCCATGGTGATGTGCATTGCCATCATCACCCTTATCATGCTGTATGTGGGCGGGGCAAGAAAGCTCCACTTGGGCGTGATGTGCAGCATCGGCGTTGTGGCGGTGATCGCGCTGATCATCGTTGAGCCCTACCGTATGGAGCGGCTGATGGCCTTTTTGGATCCCTTTGCAGATCCTTCCGATACTGGTTACCAGCTCATTCAGTCCTTTTATGCGTTGGCCAGCGGCGGCCTTTTTGGCAGGGGCCTCGGCATGAGCCAGCAAAAGCTGTTGTTCTTGCCCTATGGTGAAAGCGACTTTGTGTTTTCCGTTTATGCGGAGGAGTTTGGCTTTTTCGGTGTACTGCTGCTCCTCTCCATGTATCTGTTTTTGATCTACCGTGGGGTGCGTATTTCCGCCACCTGCAAGGATAAATTCGGCAGCCTGCTTGCTGCGGGAGTCACGGCGCTCATCGGCGTGCAGGTCATCATCAACGTGGCGGTGGTCACGGGCAGTATGCCGCCCACCGGCCAAACGCTGCCCTTCATCAGCGCCGGCAGCAGCTCCCTCATCATGTTTATGGCGGCAACCGGTGTGCTGATGAATATATCGAAAAACTGTGTAAAAACATGACCGGTGTCAAAAACCTCTTCTGTGGGCATCCTATAGGGGAGGGGAACGGTAAAGGAAACAAGTGTGAACAAAAGCAGCAAGAAACAGCATAAGAAAAAACGCAGGCCTGTGCGGCGTGGGGTGAAGGTGGCTCTCATCACCATTTTTGCCTTGGCTACTTTGGCCCTTGCGGCGTTTTTGGGCTACTATGTGTTTCAGATCACGGAGATCCGCATCGAGGGCAACGATACCTTTACCAATGAGCAGATCTTAGCCTATGTGGATGCAGAGATCGGCCAGAACATCTTTACTGTGGATACCGATGCCATCCATAAAGAGCTTTCCACTTTCCCTTATGTGGAGGTAAGATCCGTCCGGCGTGCATACCCCAGTACCCTTATCATCGAGATCAAAGAGCGCAACTTAAAGCTTGCGGTAAAATACGCCGATACTTACGTGCTGATGGATCAGGAAGGCACTGCGGTGGAGCTTGCCCCATCCCCTCAGGGGCTGGTAGAGATCAAGGGCGTCAGCGTTCAGGCGGCGGCCATCGGTGCAAAAGTCCAGGGGTTGGATGATTACGATTACTACCTCATCGACCAGGTGCTTGAACATTTTGAGGATTCCGCCATCGGTGATGTGATGACGTCCATCGATCTAAGCGTGCCCACCATGATCACCATCGGCGTGAAAAACGGGCTTTCCATCCGCATCGGCAATGGGGATAATATGGACCAAAAACGGGCCTGGATCGATACCCTGTACCCAGGCTTGTGGAAGAGGGCAAACGCTTTGGTACACTGGATGCATCGGGCAAGTACGGTGCCAGCTATATACCGGAATAATCGGGTCAACTGCATACTTGATATCGGGAGGTCAAAACAATGGTTGCAGCGATCGTAGTGGATAAAAATAAGGTGGTTTGCGTAACGGCAGAACCGAAAAAGGATGGTACCTACACCACCGTGGCAGAGGCATCTGCCCCTTTTAACGGTTTGATCCGTTCTGAGGCTCTGCATCAAAGCGGGCTGGGACATGCTATTGAAGAGGCGGTTACTTCCGCATGCGGCGCATCGGTACGCCGGTTAAAAGAAGTGTACGTTGGTGTGCCCGGTAAATACACCTATGTGGAATCCCGGGAGACGCCTTACGGTGAAAATGCAGACTACCGGATGGAAGATGACGGCGAGCGTGCCGATGAAGACCGTCTGCTCCACCGTGTGGAATACAAAAGCATCCTGGATGGCAGCAAAGGCATCTCCTTCATCCGCTGTGATGAGGAGTTTATGGAAGAAGTTGAGCGGGCATTGCGCCAGATGGGCCTCAATGTAACCGCCTATATTTCCCAAAATTATGCGGAAGGAATCTTCATTATCCCAAAAATTGAGCGAGATAATGTTGCCATCATGCTGAATGTGGGGTATTATTATACTAATATCAGTGTATTCACTGGTGATGCACAGATATACCAGGGTACGCTTATGGTAGGCGGCCTGCACCTGGTGAGGGATCTTTCCATGGTGCTGGAGCTTGACATGGAGTACGCGGAACAACTCAAACGCCAATTTGTCTTTGGCATCGAGTACGATCCCCAGGCCATTGATTACATCCGTATGGCGGATGGAAGGCTGTGGGGCTTTGAGCATGGCCTGGTGGATGAAGTCATCGTCTCCCGGTTGGATGAGATGATCGAACTCATTCGCGGTGCCCTGTGGGATATCGCTGAGATCACCTATGATCACAGCAAATCCTATTTCATTGGCTCCGGCGTTTCTGATATGCGCGGCGCCAAGGAATACATCGGTGCGAAACTTGAAACGCGGTTTGAGAATCTGCCTTTATTCATGGTGGATGGTACATCCCGTTATTCCATCTCTGCCATGGCGGTGCTGGATTACGCTATGACAAACCTGACCCGGGCAGCGGAAGGGGACGCCCTTTCCAAGCTGATGGGTATTTTCCGTAAAAAGTAAGGAGGAACACTCATGCTTGAATTTGATGTAGATGTTGGACAGTTTGCTTCGATCAAAGTTATCGGCGTCGGCGGCGCCGGCAACAACGCGGTCAACCGCATGGTCCAGCATGGTCTGCGTGGTGTAGAGTTTGTGGCCGTCAATACCGACCGCCAGGCTCTGTATATGTCCCAGGCTTCCCAGAGGGTACAGATCGGCGAAAAGCTCACTAAGGGCCTTGGCGCCGGCGCCAACCCGGAGATCGGCCAGCAGGCCGCTGAAGAAAGCCGGGAAGAGATCGCAAATGTCATCAGAGACAGCGATATGGTGTTCATCACTGCCGGCATGGGCGGTGGTACCGGTACCGGTGCTGCCCCTGTGATTGCCGGCATCGCCCGTGAGCTTGGCATTTTGACCGTTGGCGTTGTGACCCGCCCCTTCTCCTTTGAGGGTAAAAAGCGTGCTCAGAACGCTGAAAAGGGCATCGAAGCCCTTAGGCAGAATGTAGATACTTTGGTGATCATCCCCAACGACCGTTTGCTCCTGGTAGTAGGCAAGGGGACGAGCATTGTTGATGCCTTTAAGGTAGCAGACGATGTGCTGCGCCAGGGCATCCAGGGCATCAGTGATCTCATCGCTGTGCCCAGCCTGATCAACCTGGACTTTGCCGACGTCAAAACCATTATGGAAAACAGCGGCATCGCCCACATGGGCCTTGGCCTTGGCACCGGCGAAGACCGCGCCGTTACTGCCGCAAAGATGGCCATCCAGAGCCCCCTTTTGGAAACCAGCATCGATGGCGCCCACGGCGTGCTGCTGAACATCACCGGCGGCCCCAGCATGGGTATCATCGAGGTGACCGAAGCTGCCGAACTGGTACAGGAAGCTGCTGACCCCGATGCCAACATCATCTTCGGTGCCGGCATCGATGAAAGCCTTGGCGAAACCATGCGCATTACCGTTATTGCAACCGGCTTTAAGGGCCAGGCTCAGCCTACCCCTGTGCGCAAGGTAAGCCGTCCTCAGCCTGAACCCCAGCAGGGATTTGCTCCCCGGCCTGCCCTCCGCCGTGAGGAAGTTGTGGAAGAACCCGTGAAGGAAACTTACGAAGAAGAATCCTTCGGCTTCGCCCAGAGCCGTCCCGAGCCCCGTCAGCGCCCCCAGAACCGCCAGGCCTTTGGCCAGAGCACTCTGGACGACGATGATCTGGAGATCCCCACCTGGCTGCGCCGCAACCGCTAACACAAAGCCCCGGTTATCCGGGGCTTTTTTGCACCCTTCGGGGTGCTTTTTTCTTTTGGTTTATTGCCGAAATAGGGTGAATTACCCGTTTGCCAGTTACAGCGGTTCTACAATTTTTGCAAGCTGTGTAACTTATAATGACGCCTGAAGGTGGGGTTAAGGTTGCAGGTATACATCGAGGCGGTCATCATCGATAACTTTCTGGTGGATTACATGGTACTTACCGCTGTCGGGTCCCTGCTGCCCTGCAAAAAAAGACCCATTCTACGGGCAGTGGCTGCCGGAGTCGGCACTCTTTACGCGGTGCTTGTCCCATTAAAAGGGTACGAGACTCTTTCGCATCCTATTATAAAACTGCTGATGGGCATGGTGCTGGTTGGCATCGCTTTTGGTATAAAAGAAGGCTTTTTTAAGCGTTGTGCCTGCTTTTACGGCTTCAGTACAGCCCTTGGGGGCATGCTCATTTGCCTTGGGTTTCTCTTGGAGGATGGGGGGGCGGCGAGCCAAGGGTATCTGCAAACCTCTTTTGCACCTTGGGTGCTGGCTCCTGTTTGCTATCTTTCCATAAAAGGCTGTGTGTGGATGGTCAGGGCGGTTAAAGCGGCATTAATGCAGCATCAATGCATCCTTAAAATTGCAGTCACTTTAGGGGGACAGGAGGTCGTCCTGCCGGCCATGGTGGATACCGGCAATTTGCTCACCGTACCGCCCAGCGGCCTGCCGGTGATCGTGTGCCCGCCGGATGGGGTGCTGCTAAAGGAACTTTCCGGCTGCACAGATGGCCTTACCGTGCCGGTAGTCACAGCGCTGGGCCCGGGGGAACTGACAGCTCACATCCCCAAAAGGGTCTGCCTCATGGGGGAAGGGGAAACCTGCGTTGCGGCGGCCATTGCCGTAAGTTATGAGATGCAGCCGACAGCAGCGGCGCTGGTGCCGGCGTCTCTTTTATAGTGGGGTGAACACATGGATTTACTGCGACTGTTGAATCGGTTATTCAAACATCTGCTGCCCAAAAGGGGATTATTCTACGTCTCCGGCCATGATAGTCTGCCGCCGCCGCTGGACCGGGAGGAAGAGGCGGCACTGCTCAGGCGTTTGAGCCAAAAGGACGGGGCTGCAAAGAATAAGTTGATCGAACGGAATCTGAGGCTTGTGGTGTACATTGCCCGTAAGTTTGAAAACACCGGCATCGGCATAGAGGATCTGATCTCCACCGGCACCATCGGGCTCATCAAAGCCGTCAATACCTTTGATTATGAAAAGAAGATCAAACTTGCCACCTATGCATCGCGCTGCATCGAAAACGAGATCCTGATGCATCTGAGAAAAACCGCGAAAACCCGGTTTGAGGTAAGCATCGATGAGCCCCTCAATGTAGATTGGGACGGTAACGAACTGCTCCTTTCCGATATTTTGGGCACCGAGCCGGACCTTGTCAGCCGCACCATGGAGGATGCCGGAGATAAAAAGCAGCTGCACTTAGCCATCACCAAGCTGAGTGAACGGGAAAAGATGATCGTGGAACTTCGCTACGGTTTATTCGGCTATGAAGAAAAGACCCAAAAGGAGGTGGCAGACCTGATGGGCATCTCTCAAAGCTATATCTCCCGGCTGGAAAAACGCATCATCGGCCGGCTGCGCAAAGATCTATTAAAAACCATCTGAGAGAATAAAAAGCCATGGGCGGGCAAACATATTCCTGTAGTAACGAATGGGAGGTGCCGCCCATGGCCATCAACAAGGTAGAGATCTGCGGGGTAAATACATCCACATTAAAGGTGCTCAGCGAAGGGGAGATGAAGTCCCTTTTGCTGCGCATTAAAGAGGGGGATGAAAGTGCAAGGGAGACCTTTATTAAAGGGAATCTGCGGCTTGTGTTAAGTGTGATCCAGCGGTTTACGGGGCGTAAGGAAAATGTGGATGATCTGTTTCAGGTGGGGTGCATTGGGCTTATTAAAGCCATTGATAACTTTGATCTCAGCCAGAATGTAAAATTCTCCACCTATGCTGTTCCCATGGTGATCGGAGAGATCCGCAGGTATTTAAGGGATAACAACCCCATTCGCATCAGCCGCAGCCAGCGGGACCTGGCTTATAAAGCCCTTACGGCCCGAAATGCATTGATTGAGCAGAATGGAATAGAGCCTAAGGTGGAGGAGATCGCAAAATATATGGAACTCCCTACTGCCGAGGTAGTGTTTGCCCTGGAGGCCATACAGGATCCCATCTCGCTGTTTGAACCGGTGTACAACAGCGGCGGTGATGCCATGATCTATGTGATGGATCAGATCAGTGACACCCGGGTGGATGATGGCAACTGGCTGGAGAACATTGCTCTGTTTTCTGCCATGGAGCGGCTGAGCGAACGGGAAAAGAACATTTTGTACCTGCGTTTCTTTCGGGGCCGTACCCAGATGGAAGTGGCAGAGGAGATCGGCATTTCACAAGCCCAGGTCAGCAGGATCGAAAAATCTGCGCTGAACAACGTAAAAAAGCACTTTTGAGCCGCTCAGCGGCTTTTTCTTTTGTAAAGGGTGTTGCCCATTGGCATATCTTAAAAGGGGAGGGGTTGATTTGGAACGGTTTTCTACCTTGCGGGAAAAGCAGGTGATCAATATTTGTGATGGAAAGTGCATCGGCCATGTGTTTGATCTGGTTTTGGATTGCCACTGTGGCGCTGTGTGCGCTTTGGTGGTGCCGGGGTGCTCCAGATTGCGCAGCTATCTGTTTGGCGGCGGGGAGGATGTGGTCATCCCGTGGAATAAAGTGGTGAAGATCGGCGAGGATGTCATTTTGGTAGAGCTGGACCACCATACCCCCATGCGATAGGCACATCTTGTGTATTTGCTGTTTCCCTGTTCCGAAATACGGTGATCTGTGGTAAGATATCCTTTGGAGGGATCTGCATTATGAAGTGCATGTATTGCGATTGTATGGAAAGTAAAGTCATCGATACTCGCCCCACGGATGAGGGTACGGTGATCCGCCGCCGCCGGGAATGTGAAGGCTGCGGCCGTCGGTTTACCACCTATGAAAAGGTGGAGCACGTTGCTGTACTGGTGGTAAAACGGGACGGCAGGCGGGAATCCTTTGACCCGGAAAAGATCCGCGGCGGCATCATTAAAGCCTGTGAAAAACGGCCCGTCAGCATGGATGAGATCGATCAGATGGTTTCTGACATTGAGCGGGAAGTTTATAACTCTTTAAATAAAGAGATTTCCACCCCCCGCATCGGTGAATTGGTCATGGATAAACTGAAAGAAAAGGATGATGTTGCCTACGTGCGTTTTGCATCCGTTTATAAACAGTTTAAAGATATTGATGAATTCATGGCAGAACTGCGCGAACTTGTGAGCGAACGGAAATAACATGGGCGATTTCAACGCATATTTTGATTCCATCCACCGGGGATATACCCGGGTGGATGCGGAAAACGGCGTGACCTATTTTACCGCAGAGAATCTTGCACAAACGGGCCTGGTGCGCCACGGATTCACCAGCCGATTGGGGGGCATCAGCAAACCCCCCTATGACAGCCTGAACCTTTCCTGGACCCGGTGTGTCAGCGTGGAGGAGACCCGCAAAAATGTTGCCATCGCCTGCGACGCCATGGGGATCAAAAAAGAGGACCTTGTGGTGGTCAATGGCGTGCATGGGGTGGATGTTCACAAAGCGGTCCACGGCGAACGGGGCATGGGGTATGAATCCAGCTATCGCCCCCAGGTGGATGCCACCTTTGATGGCCTTGTGACCAATGAAAAAACCGTGTGCCTGAACACCATCCATGCGGATTGCACCCCGGTGTTTTTGCTGGACCCCGCTAAAAAGGCCATTGGATTATGCCATTCCGGATGGCGGGGCACGGTGATGGGGATGGCCCGCAACACCATCGCCGCTATGGAAGAGCACTTTGGTACCGATCCAAAAGATTTGATCGCGGCCATCGGCCCCAACATCGGCAAATGCTGCTTTGAGGTCAGCCAGGATGTTGTGGATGCCATCCGTAACGGATACCCCGATGATATCGTCTTCTACACTCCCGATGAAGGGGTAGAGGGGAAGTACCATGCGGATTTAGTAAAGCTGACCGCGTATGATCTATACCAAAAGGGCATCAAAGCGGAAAACGTGACCATTATGGGGCTGTGCACCTGCTGTGAAAAAGAGCTGCTCTATTCTTTTAGGCGGGATGGAAAGCAGGGCGGTGCCATGAACTCCTTTTTACAATTGATCTAAATAAAGGGATGCTTCGGCATCCTTTTTCTTTTGCCGGGTTTTTTCCAATACCGGGCATACTAGAAAAAACGTTCAGGTGGTGTTTTTATGCCAAATTGGTTTTTTCTCTTAATGTCGGTATTTTTTCTTTTGATCCCCAGTCGGATGGATCATATCTTCTTCGACGGGGTCAAAAAGAGCCATCTTTTGGTAGTGCTGCCCATGATGGCTCTTTTTGGCTTCCATGAGTCATCAGAATTGTTTGATGGCTTTTATGTAAACTATGGCGGCTGTGTGATCCCTTTGATCTATGCGCTTTATGCATGGTGTACGCTGAAACGGGCAGCAGCCATCCGCTGTGCATTGGGGGCATTTTTAGGTGCAATCAGCTGCCATATGGCGATTTACACATTTGGAGCATGGGCCGATGCTTATTTTTACCACGAAGAGCTTTTGCGGCCCATGGTTGCAATGGTCTATACTTTGGGCTTTTGCAGGAATGCCACGGAATCGATGATCACCTACACTCTGTGCTACTTAACAAGCAGCGCCGTGGGGTATGCGGATCAGGTGATCTTTCAGGAAGCCGCCTATGTATCTGTTGGCAGTGGTTTGGGATTCACTTTTTTGATTGTGGGAGCTGTCATCCTGTTTTTGCTGTACCGGGTCATGGCCGCGCTGCAGCGAAACAAGAACCATACAAAACAAGCAGAAGCGACAGCATCGACCCCGTAAAAACGGGGTTTTCTTTTAGGGATAAATGGGCTATGATGTAGGGTAGCGAAAATATCGGAAGGAGGCCGCCAGTATGGAACACCGCGTAAAATGCGTATATGAAGACAGCATCGCAGAAGAGCTGGGAATTGCCCCGGGGGATGTGCTGCTTGCCATCGATGACAGCCCCGTTGCCGATGTGCTGGATTACCGCGAAAAGATCGCCAAACCCTATTTGGAGGTGCTGATGCACACCGATGGGGAGGAGGTTCTGTTTGAAATAGAAAAGGACGAGCAGGAGGATTTGGGCCTGGAGTTTGAAAACGGCCTCATGGACCAAAAGCGGGCCTGCAAAAATAAGTGCATCTTCTGCTTTGTGGATCAGCTGCCTAAAAACGCCCGTCCGCCCCTTAAATTTAAGGATGATGACTTCCGTCTTTCCTTTTTGATGGGCAACTACATCACGTTGACCAACATTACCGATGCCGAGTGGCAGCGCATTTTGAGCCAGCGGATCTCGCCCATGTACATCAGCGTACACACCACCGATGGTGACTTGCGCAAACGGATCATGGCGAATCCCCGTGCGGATGAGATCATGGATCGTTTAAAAGAACTGTACGATCACCGCATCGAGTTCCACTGCCAGATCGTGATGATGAAGGGCATCAACGATGGGGAAGTGCTAAAGCACACCTTGCAGGATCTTTGTGCCCTGCGCCCATATGCCCAAAGCGTTGCCATTGTGCCCGTTGGGCTGACGGATCACCGCCAGGGGCTGTACCACTTGGAACCCATCGATGCCGATACCGCAAAAAGGACCATCGCCATTGTGGATGAAGCCAATGAAAAAGTGGGCGAACCCTTTGTTTACTGTGCGGATGAATTCTTTATTACCGCCGGTATGCCCATCCCCCCTGCGGAATACTACGGCGATTTTCTTCAGATCGAAGACGGCGTGGGCATGGTACGATCCTTTTTGGATGAAGTGGAAGAACGCTTAAGAGAGCCCGTTTCCGCCGCCCCATACCGGGCCTCCATGGTTACCGGCAAAGCGGTGTACCCCTTTATGGAAGCACTGGCCAAACGGTTTTATGATGAATATGCCATGGAACTAAATGTGATAAAAGGAGAAAACTGGTTTTTTGGCAGCCGCATTACCGTAAGCGGACTTTTGACGGGGCAGGATTTTTTGGCCGCCGCAGAAGGTGTGGATCTTGGAGAATGCCTGTTCATCCCCGGGACTGCCCTTAGGGACGACAACGTATTTTTAGATGATATGACTTTAGAGGAACTTGAACAAAAGCTGGGGGTACCCGTGGTGCCCGTTAACAGCTTTGGCAGCGAGTTTGTAGAGCGCATTTTGTGCGCAGATTGGAGGACACGATGAATCAACCCATGGTAGCCATCGTAGGGCGGCCCAATGTGGGGAAATCCACCCTGTTTAACCGCCTGGTGGGCAAACGCATCTCCATTGTGGAGGATACCCCCGGTGTGACCAGAGACCGCATCATAGCCGATGCCGAATGGAACCGCCATGTGTTCTCTTTGGTGGATACCGGCGGTATCGAGCCCGAAACCGATGATGCGATGATGTCCTACATGAAGGAGCAGGCCCAGCTTGCGGTTTCCATGGCGGATGTGGTCGTCATGATGACGGATGGCAAAGCCGGCGTTACGGTGGATGATCAGCTGGTAGCCCAGCTGTTGCGTCGCAGCCACAAGCCTGTGGTATTGTGCGTCAACAAAGTGGATAACCCTGCCAGGGAAGATATGATCTATGAGTTTTACGAACTGGGCCTGGAATGCGTCATGCCCTGCAGCGCAACGCTGGGCCTGGGCGTAGGCGATCTGTTGGATGAGATCGTTGCCCGCCTGCCTGAACCCGTCAGCCAGGAAGAAAAGGAGCATCGGCTGCAGATCGCTGTGGTGGGCAAGCCCAATGCGGGCAAAAGCAGCCTGACCAACGCCATCTTAGGCCAGTACCGTACCATCGTCAGTGACATCCCCGGTACCAC
>SVGV01000044.1 GCA_015056185.1 Clostridiales bacterium
AATCCCCTACACTCTCTAATCATAAAAAAACAAAAGCATACCGCATTTAGCGGTATGCTTTTGTTTATGGTGGAGCATAGGGGATTCCCGCCGGTGCTTCGCACCTCTCAGGCCGGGGCCTAAAAACATGCCACTGGCATGTTTTCTTCACGGCCCGTTCGAATCCCCTACACCCTCTAATCATAAAAAACAAAAGCATACCGCATTTAGCGGTATGCTTTTGTTTATGGTGGAGCATAGGGGATTCCCGCCGGTGGCTTCGCCACCTTTCAGGCCGGGGCCTAAAAACATGCCACCGGCATGTTTTCTTTACGGCCCGTTCGAATCCCCTACACTCTCTAATCATAAAAAACAAAAGCATACCGCATTTAGCGGTATGCTTTTGTTTATGGTGGAGCATAGGGGATTCGAACCCCTGATCTCTGCATTGCGAACGCAGCGCTCTACCAGCTGAGCCAATGCCCCATGTGCTGCCCATTATAGCACTTTTGCCGGGGCATTTCAACGCAGCCGCAGGCAAAAAATCTCATCATCATAAAAGTAACAGGTTCAAGGCAGGTGGTTTTGTGGTAAAATAATACCATCCTATATGATGAGGTGGTCAATTTGACGCGGGATAAACTCATGCTGATCGTACAAAGCTCCATCGTCGCAGCTTTGTACTTCGCTTTAAGCTGGATCTTCGCCCCCATCAGTTTTTCTGCGGTGCAGGTCCGCATAGCCGAGGCTTTTTATGCCATCTGCCTGTTTAACCCCTGCGGAATCTGGGGGATGACGGTGGGCTGCCTGCTTAGTAACATCTTCTTCAGCCCCTTTGGCCTGCTGGATGTGCTCTTTGGCACCCTGGCCACCTTCTTAGGCTGCGTTGGCGTGTACGCCCTTCGCAAAAACAAGATGGTCGCCTTTGCCTGCCCCGTCATCACCAACGCACTGCTGGTGCCCCTGGTGCTGCAGCTGGCAGCCGGGCTGCCCTATGTGGCCAATCTGTTCTACGTGGCCGTGGGCGAAGCCGTTGCGGTCTACGCCATCGGCACACTGCTGCACACCTTGCTGCTGCGCATCTTCCCCTCCATCCGAGGGTAGTGAAAACAAAAAGAGGGAAGCTTAAGCTTCCCTCTTTTTTATATCAGCGCTTTAAAAATGCCCACTGCCGTTCCGATGACCCCCAGCCCCAGGAGCACCTGGTCTGCCAGCTTGTTGGAATAAAACAGCTTCAAGCACACCCCGTTTGGAAAGGGAAAAAACAGCTTTAACGGCCGCTTGTTTAGTAGATCCAGCACCAGGTGGGAAAGATAGCCCGCCACAAAGGGCCAAAGGGCCGGGCGGCAAAACAGATGCACACACAGGCTAAACAGCCCCATGGCAAAGAGGGAATGAGTAAACCCCCGATGGTCCGATACCCCTCCTAAGATGCACAGCACCACAAAGCCCGCTGCACCCAGTAAAAAGGGCAGTGAATGGATGGGCCCCATGGCGGCCATCATGCTGCCGCCCGTGAAATGATCGAAAAGCAGCGATGCCCCTGCGATGCCCGTGGCCATCACCTTTGCCATCAGGGCGTCACCAAGGCGCCCCCCGCCCTTTACATCCACATCACAGATGATCCCGCCGATGGCGCCGCCCATCATTGCCGCACAAAAGGGTGCCATGCCGACGGGTGCCGTGAAAACCAGGGCCGAAGCTGTGCCCATCATCACATGCGTCTTGCCCATCATGGCATTACTGCTCCTTTATGGGCCGCAGCACCCCATGTACAATGGCCCTGGCATCGTCGTAATCGTAAGTGCAGGTGGAAAGGGTCACCATGCGGTCGTTTGCCGTCACCGTTACATCGGTCTTGAATTTGCTCTTGTTTTTCATACTCTCAACAAATTTTAAATAGGCGGCATCGTCCTTAAAATCAAACACCAGATGGGGGCCTTGTGCACTGCCCACATAGGCGGAAAACACCTCTACCTCATAGGCCATGGTGGGGGTATACAGGTAAAACACCGGGTGCTCTAAAAAGAACTCCTTATCTTTATAGTAATCCGCAAGGGCGGCAAACATGCTGCCGTTATCCATATTGTGGCCGTAAAGCACGGTGTTACGGTCGGTAAAATCCCCCCGGTTTCGGTAATCGACAAAAATAGCTCCAGCACTGTTGGAGCTATTTTCATAGGTATGAGTAACATAGTACTGGTTGTCCTCCCCCTGCACAACGGGGTAATCCACCACCGTCTTGGGGATGGAGATCCAACCAACATAGTCGCTGTTTTTTGCCTGCAGAGAAGCATGGTCCACCGCACGGTCCTTCTGGGATTGCCCAACAGCAGGGGTGGGGGCAAGCTGGCCCAGTTCGGTATATTCTTCTCTTGCGGCACTGTACTGCCCCATAATACCGATGACCTGGATGGCGCTGTACACAAACACAGCCAGGGCGATCAAAATGATGACCCATTCGATGATCTTACGGCGCTTGTGCTTCGCCATAGGGTTCTTCTTTTTTACGGGTTTCGGGCGATTTTTATTCGGGTGATGAGCCGGGCTCTGTTCCATGCGGCCCTCCCGGCGGCGTCTGTATTCTTCAGGCAATTGGTACCCTCCTTAGCGGATATACCCTTGTAGGTCCACTGCTTCCTCCACGGGGACCACCTTATGGTAGATGGCCGTGCCGCCGTCATTCATACGGCACAGGGCAGCGAGTTCTTCCTTACTGGCATGATGGTTTTTATAAAAGGGTTTGCGGTCCCCCCGGCGCTGCATCCCGCCGATGCACAGCTTGGGGATGCTGAGCCCCCGGCGGAACAGCTCTTCCGCCATGATGGGGGTGGAAAACAGCACAATGCAGCGGATGGCGGCATTGGCGGCATAACGGCAAATGGGTTCAAAAGCATCCTCTGCGGTGTAAACCTCCACCTTGCAGCCCGCCGGGGACATCATCACCATAATGCGGGTTAAAAAGGTGTCTTTGGCGGTAAAATCATCCACCACGATGATGCGGTTGGCGCCCAAAAAGCGCGACCAAACCTCGGCCACCTGGCCATGTACCAGGCGGTCGTCCACGCGAAATAAGCTTATGGCCACTACTGTGTCCTCCTGAAATAAATAAAAATATACAAAGGGCCTCTATGCCCCATCTTCCAAAGCTGATTCCCCGTGGGGAGCTGGGTATACCCAGTAAAATTATAGAACCGCCCTGTTTCCTTTGTCAATGGAAACAGGGCAGGATGCTTCTTTAAAACTCGATGGTTTCAGGGCATTCCACATCCAGATACCGCCACTGCTCTTCCGTCAGTTCTTCCCCTGCAATGGCATGGACGTTCATCTTCATGTATTTGGCATAGGCGGTGGCCGCCTCGGTGCCATCGGGCAGCAGCAGTCTGCCCTCGGCCTCAAACAGGCGGCGGGTGTTGCGGGTAATATGACCCACGCATTTTAACTCCACATCATAGGGGACGGGCTTTTTATAGCGGATGGAAAGCTCCACCGTAACACCAAAGGCATCGGGGCCATCAATCTGGCAGAGGGCGCGGCCGGTGGCTTCATCCAAAATGGCGGCAATAACGCCCCCATGGACCCGCCCGGGGTAGCTTTGATGCTCTTTTTTTGCGGTAAACACGCCTACAGCGTCGCCGTTTTCCAAATCATAAAACATGGCCTGGAGGCCAAAGGGGTTTTGATCGCCACACACAAAACAAAGATCGCTGTTTTTCTGTTTGCCCACTACACGGTATTGTTCCATTCTGTTTCACCTGCATTTTATTTGCCGATATTATACCACAAATTCAGGTCAATGTTGGGTATCGGGCTATCATTGTCAGGAAGAAAATGTGAAAATAATAACTAAATTGCATTCCTTGGCCGGGGCTGTTAACATGGATATAACAAACCTACTTGGAGGTACCCTATGCTTTACCGTAAATACGGCAACACTGATTTGATGATCTCCCAGCTGGGCATGGGCTGTATGCGCCTGCCTTTGATCGGCGGCGATCAATCCGCCATCGATGCAGAACAGGCCACCGAAATGTTTGATTACGCCATCGACAACGGCATCAACTATTTTGACACCGCCTATTTCTACCACAAGGGCAATTCTGAATTATTCGTGGGCGATTATCTGAAAAAGAAGGGCAACCGTAAGGATATCATTTTGACCACCAAACTGCCCCCCGCCGTAGCGGAAAAGGACGGCGCCGAGGCCACCATGCTCAACCAGCTGAAGAAGCTGCAGACGGATTATCTGGATTTCTACATCTTCCACCAGATCAACTCCAAAACCTGGCCCATTATTAAAAAGCTGGACCTCATCCCCTTTATGGAAGAGCAGAAGAAAAAGGGCATCATCCGGAACATCGGTTTTTCCTTCCATGACAGCACCGAATTGTTAAAAGAGGTTCTGGATGCCTATGATTGGGATATGTGCCAGATCCAGTATAACTTTATGGATACGGAATACCAGGCCGGTACCGAAGGTTTGGAATACGCCGGCAAAAAGGGCGTGCCCGTGTTCATCATGGAGCCCATGAAGGGCGGCAGCCTGACCAACGTACCCCGTAAAGAGATGGACGCCATCTTCAATGAGTGCGGCATGGATAAAACCAGCCTGCCCGATGTTGCCCTGCGCTTTGTGTGGAACCGCCCCGAAGTCACCTGCGTGCTTTCCGGCATGAGCAACATGCAGCAGTTAAAAGAGAACATCGCCACCGCAAAGGATGCCGAAGTGGGTGCCTTTACACAGCAGCAGGCCATGCTGGTGGAAAAACTCAAGGAGTTCTACCGCAGCCGCATCAAGGCAGACTGCACCGCCTGCCAGTACTGCGTGAAGGAATGCCCCCTTGAGCTGGACATCCCCGGGGTGTTCAACTACTACAACCGCGGCAGCATCTACGGCATGTGGAACGACGTTGGCCCCAAATACATCCGTAAATACGAAGCCGACGGCAGCAAGTACAACGAAAAATGTCTGGATTGCGGCGCCTGTGAAGCCATCTGCCCCCAGCAGATCCAGATCCGCAAGATCTTCCAGGAAGGCTGCGAGACGCTGCGCGTCAAACGGTAATAGCAATCAAAAAAGCCGGGTGGAAACACCCGGCTTTTTCTTTAGTAGCTCAAATAGATGATGTTGGGGTCCGTCATAAAATTGCTTAAGCTGTAGGCGATGAGGATGTCATCAAACCCTTCCTCTAAAATGCTGTCCATGCCGCCTTTGTAGTAGCGCAGATCCACAAGGAGGATCTCAGCGTAGCTGTCCGCCAGGAAGGTGCCCAGGCAGTTGGAGAAGGAATCCCGGATCAGCAGCAGTTTGCCCGTGCCCTTGGGGTTTTTGATGCGCACCAAGGAATGGTTGCCGTCCAGATACACGGTGTAGGGGTCGGCGCTGCTAAGATTCTCCCGGTTGTAAAGGGTACCCACGGTGGCATTGGAATCCGCATTCCACACGGTAAATTCCCCGCCGCTGTGCCAAATTTCAAGGTCATCGGGGGGAGTGAGCCACAGGCCGCTTCTTGCATAGGTGCTGCCGTAAAACCCGCCCACGGTCTCTACCTTATAGGCGCTTTGGGGCAGAGCCTCTTTACCCTTTTGCTCTAAATAAGCCTTGTGGGCCAAATAAGCCCCGCGGCTGGTCCAATGGTGGTCCGTGCGGTAGTAGCTGCGCTCACTTTCCGCCATAAGGGGGGTGATCACATCCACCGCGGCGACGGAATCGGGCAAGCTTTCGTAGATCTTACCGATCTGCTCGCCATCGGTAAAGGTGAGCTGGTTGCCCTCCGCAAGATGCTTTTGCACATACCCCGCCGAGGGGATGAGCATCACATCCACCTGCCCCGCCGCCTTCTGGGTGAAGCGGTCGATGGCGGCCATGTTCTTTTTAACGGCGGCTGCATCGTACACCACGGGCCGCTCCACCAGGCGATCCCCCTTAAAAGTGTAGATCTCCTCGGTGCCGCCAAGGCCCAGAGCCCGGCGGTAATAGGCCCCCAGGGATACCAGAGCATCCCGCATGGGCATATGGTCTGCGGCATAGCTTTCCGCCTCTTTAGAGAATGTGCCGTCCGTTAACGTCTCTACCGTTAACGCAGGGGCACTTTGGAGATTGCGCTTTTCCTTTTCAGAAAAATCGGCTTTGGGCAAAAACAGATAGCCTAAGAACATCAGGCCTAAAAAGCCGGCGAACAGCGCACAGGTGATGTATTCATTCAGTTTTGTTTTGTGATCCATGCTGCTGCCCTCCTAGAATCTGAAGTAAATAAAGGGATTGTAGCTGTCCCCTGCAAGGGCCGCCACGCACAGCACCAGCGCCGCAGCGCTTAACAAAATACAGCCATAGCCCACAAGGGGGTGCTCCTTCCATCTATCATAAAGGCCCTTTACAAGGGGCGTGGAGGAGATGAGAGCGATGATCATCAACGGCAGATAGCTCAAGATGGTCACCTTGCCCACTTCCGTCAAAGCTCCCCCCATAAACAATGTGCCAAAGAAGTTTTTAAGGAGCGCAAGATCATCAAAGGCAAACAGGGCCCATCCCAATAGGATGAACAATATGGCGTACAAATGGCAGATCACCTTGGGCAGCTTTTGCAGTAAACGGAGCAAAAACAGCTTTTCTGCCATGAGCAGCAGGGCAAAATACAGCCCCCAGAACAAAAAGTTCCAGCTGGCGCCGTGCCACAGCCCCGTTAGTGACCACACGATGAGCAGGTTCAACAGCTGGCGTTTTAACCCCTTGCGGTTGCCGCCCAGGGGGATGTACACATATTCCCGAAACCAGGTGGAAAGGGAGATGTGCCACCGCCGCCAGAATTCCGTAATGCTGCGGCTGATGTAGGGGTAATTGAAGTTTTCCAAAAAGGTAAAGCCCAGCATCTTACCAAGGCCGATGGCCATATCGGAATAGCCGGAAAAATCAAAGTAGATCTGAAGCGCATAGGCAATAAGCCCCATCCACGCCCCTATCACGCTGCCTTCGGTTTTTAACAGTTCCCACATCAGGCCCATTTGGTTGGCCAGCAGGATCTTTTTTGCCATACCGCAGATGAACCGGCGGGTGCCATCTGCAAACATGGATACCGTCTCTCTGCGGCCTTCCATCTGCTCGGCCACATCCCGGTAGCGCACGATGGGCCCGGCGATGAGCTGGGGAAACAGGGCTACATAGGTACCAAAGGCGATCACATTGCGCTGTACGGGGGCATCTTCCCGGTACACATCAATGGTGTAGCTCATGGTTTGGAAGATGTAAAAAGAGATGCCGATGGGCAGAGGGATCATGGGCTGTGCCATGGCCATAAAGGGGAACAGGCTGTTTACAATGCTTACGATGAAATCGGCATATTTAAAAAAGGCCAGCTGCCCCAGATTGATGATGACGGACGCTACCAAAATACCCCGTTTTGCCTTTAAATTATGCCGGTACCGGTGGATCAGCATGCCGTAAAGGTAGTTGCTGAAGATGGAAAACAGCATCAAAAACAAAAAGACGGGCTCGCCCCAACCATAAAAGATCAGGTTGACCACAAACAAAAACCCGTTGCGGAATTGCCTTGGGGCAATGTAATAGATGCCCAGGACCAAGGGCAGATAGAAGAATAAAAAGATGTTGCTGGAAAAAACCAATACCCTTTACCTCGTAATGTGTTCGTTATGTGCAAAACCATTATATAGGATGCCCCGAAAAGGTACAAGGGAACCCCCATGGGCCACAAAAAAGAAATATATTTTTTTGCGCAAACCGCAAAATATATGTTGCATTCTACTTTTTCCTAAGATATAATAGGGAAGCGCGCGAAACGGCGTGCTGATGTAGCTCAGTCGGTAGAGCACCTCATTGGTAATGAGGAGGTAGGCAGTTCGAATCTGCTCATCAGCTCCAAACAAAAACAGTCACCATTCGGTGGCTGTTTTTGTTTTTAGTTGGTTGTAAGGATTTGAACTTGCAGCGCAAAGCGATGCATGTTCGGTGCAGTGGCGCAGCCACAAACTTCCCGAAGGGACATCTGCTCATCAGCTCCATAAAAAAGCAATCACCTTTGGGTGGTTGCTTTTTTATTGTGTTGGTTGCAAGGATTTGAACTTGCAGCGCAAAGCGATGCATGTTCGGCGCAGTGCCGCAGGCACAAGCTTCCCGAAGGGACATCTGCTCATCAGCTCCAAACAATAGTACCACCCAAATGGGTGGTACTATTGTTTTTGGCGTTAGACAGGTTCGAACTCGGACCGCATAGCGGGCCGTGTTCGGCGCAGCGGCGCAGATGCAAGCTTCCCGAAGGGACATCTGCTCATCAGCTCCATAAAAAAGCAATCACCTTTGGGTGGTTGCTTTTTTATTGTGTTGGTTGTAAAGATTTGAACTTGCAGCGCAAAGCTGGCATGTTCGGCGCAGCGGCGCAGATGCAAGCTTAGCCAAACTTTAATTGTATGCGCCCCTATTCTGTAGTAGAATAAGCGTATTGTGAAGTTTTCTGACTTATTATGGGAGGGAACCACCGTTGACCTTTGCCATCATTCTGTTTGCTGCTACCTATATGCTGATGCTGGCCTTCAGCAAATACCGCCCCTACATCGCATTGGCTTCCGGTGCCATCTTTGTGATCAGCGGGATGCTGCCCATAGGCAGCGTGATGGGTGCCATCGACTTTAACGTCATTTTGATGATCGCCGGCACCATGGGCCTTGTGTTCTTCTTTATTGAAAGCAAGATGCCCAGTTTGCTCGCGGATTTGATCATGGAGCATGTGCCCAATGTACAGTGGACGGCGGTATGGCTTTCGCTGTTTGCCGGGGTCATCTCCGCTTTTGTGGATAACGTTGCAACCGTGCTCATGGTGGCTCCCGTGGCCCTTGAGATCTGCAAAAAATTAAAGACCAACCCGGTGCCCTTCATCATCAGCATTGCGGTGGCAAGCAACCTCCAGGGCGCTGCCACTTTGGTGGGCGATACCACCGCCATTATGCTGGGCTCCTATGCCAACATGAGCTTTCTGGATTTCTTCTGGTATGAGGGCAAACCCAGCATCTTCTTTGCGGTGGAGCTGGGCGCCATCCTTTCCGCCGCTATCATCTACTTTCAGTTCCGCAAAGAAAAACAGCCGGTGCCCCGTGGAGCCGCACGCACCGTGGTGACGGATTACGTGCCCACCGTGCTTTTGAGCGGCGCCATCATCCTGCTGATCCTGGCATCCTTCCTGCCGGAAAAACCGGATATCACCAACGGCCTCATCTGCTGCACCATGTTTGCCATCGGCCTGATTTACAGCTGCATCCGCAAAAAATCCGCAGCTGCCATCCTGGAACCCATAAAATCCATCGATTTTGAGACCATCGGCCTGCTCCTGGGCCTGTTCATCATGATCGGCGGCATTACCCACATGGGCGTCATCGATGCGGCGGCGAAGCTGCTGGCATCTTTGGGCGGCGGCAACATCTTTATTCTGTACACCGTCATCGTGTGGGGCAGCGTACTCATCAGCGCATTTATTGATAACATCCCCTATGTGGCCACCATGCTCCCCGTCATCCAGGGACTGGCGGCGGCCCTGGGCGTCAACCCCACACTGCTGTACTTTGGCCTGCTTTCCGGCGCTACTTTAGGCGGCAACTGCACCCCCATCGGTGCCAGCGCCAACATCACCGGCATCGGCATTTTAAGAAAAGCCGGGTATGAGGTAAAAAACAAGGATTTCTACCGCATTGGTATTCCCTTTACCTTAGCGGCCACCATCCCCGCATACATTTACATTTGGCTGTTCTACTGCTAAACAGCGTAAAAAGGCATGGCAAATGCATCGTACACTTAAGGACAATAACCTAAAGGAACGAGCATTGCGAAGGGCAAGAGAATAGAGAGAAGTTTCGGTTTCTCTCTTTTTTCTTGCCCTTTTTCTGTTTATAGCGGTACATTCGGCTATTAAACCGCCTTTGAGTACAATTATGGCAGAAAATCAAAGGAGGTAACTGTATGGGGAAATTTATAGAAGAATTTTATTATGGCAATATTGATCCGAAGGCACGCAGTACGAAGCAGAACAAGATGGTACAAAAGGAAATGGCGGTACTGACCCAAATGGAAGAACCGCTTACAAACGCATTGAACGATGAGAAAAAGAAATGGATTTACGCATAAGAAAGCGGCAGGGAGAAAAATCTCTCTGCCGCTATGTTTATGAAGTCTTATCTTACTTTACGGAAAATCTCTTTTTGCCATACACAGTTGTTGCTACTACGCCTGCGCCGCTGACAAAGAGCAGAGCGATCCACAGCCAAATCATGCTGTTGTCGCCGGTCTGAGGAACGTCAGAAGGATTATTCTCAGGCTTTGTAGTGCCTTCAGGCTTTGTAGGATCTTCAGGATCAGTGGTGTCATCGCCACCAGGAGGAGTTACTTCTTTTTCTTTCCATACAGCAACGAGTGTCATATCACCAGTTACTTCATTGTCAAAATTCCACTCTTTATCTTGGATAGTCCAACCAATAAAGTCGAAACCTTCCTTAGTAGGATCTGCAGGTTTTGTTACCTTTCCACCCTCTTCAATCGTCTGAGGAGCTACTTCAGAGCCACCATCGGAATTAAAAGTTACAGTATAAGTTGCAGGTGTTGGCGTGCCAATTTTTACGTGATCATAGCTATGTTTTTTGCTTTCGTTATATGCTTCAAAGGTACCGTCTACTTCTGTTGCTGCAGTAACTACAGAGCCTGATGGATATGTGAAATCATTGTCGTAAAAAATGGCATAGGAATTTTCTTCATTTTCACCTGTATATGTTGAACGGATATCAAATGTGCCGTTTTCTATAATGATGGAACCAAGGTATGCATACACCCCACCGTCACCAGCAGAGTTAAATTTGTTGCAATCAATGGTAACATTATGACGGTTAGTACGGATAGCCAAATCAGCTTCAATGTCAACTTCATCCGCTGTCAAATCTAAGGAGCCATCATTTACATAAATACCATATTTGCCGTTAATGTCAAGTGTGCCGCAGTCGATGGTAACACCAGCGTAAGCATAGATAGCTCTGTTTTCAGCTTCAATGGTAACCTCATCGACTGTCATATCGATGGAGCTGGCGGCTGAATACACACACTCTTCACCGACAATGTCAAGTGTGTCACAGTCGATAGTAATATCTTTGAAAGCATAGATAGCATTTCCAGCACTTTTTATGACAACTTCATTGGCTGTCATATCGACGGAGCCCTTGCCTGAATGAATACCAAAATGAGAGTCGATGGTCAGGTTGTCGCCTGTAACGGTCAGTTTATCGCTTCCTTCATTAAAGATAGCGTAATTGCCTTTTGAAGAAATGGTCACGTCGCCATCAATGTCAAGAGTGAATTCTTCTGTTGTTTTTACTTGGATGCAATAGCC
Organism: Clostridiales bacterium; assembly: GCA_015056185.1. Taxonomy (GTDB): domain Bacteria; phylum Bacillota; class Clostridia; order Christensenellales; family QAND01; genus QAND01. Next base: position 11,355 of record SVGV01000044.1, read on the forward strand.
TGGTGCTGTAATATTTTTGCTTACAGTCAATGTGTTTGTTGCTGCATCGTAGGATGCGGCGCCGTCACCGAGAATATTGCCCGCATTGGCGGATGTTACTTGGGTGCCTGCAACCCAGACATCGTATTTTTCAGGTTCAGATCCTTCAGCAAAAACCGTCGTCGGTACCAGACACGCTACCATGATCAAACACAGCAGCAGACTTAATGTCCTTTTGAATTTCTTCATATTTGTTTCCTCCTCTAATTACCTTTTGCCATACTGAATTCTACAATCCCCCGTAGTATGGCTGCCGGGAGGTAAGGACTTTGATTTGAAACAAGCTTCACTGGATAGATAAGCTGTTTCTCCGTATAATTAACTACCACATAATGTTGATTATGTGGTAGCAGTAGGTCGAAAAAGCGGCAGTTCCCGCCGAACTGTCGCAAAATAATTGTGCATTGAATTGAACTGAAAGAAAAATATGCGTGAAGAGTCAGCCGGGGATGCTTTGGATACAGCACCGGCTTATTTTTTACGCTTTAAATTTGTAAATTATCTGAAATTTATTGAGATTTTAGGGATTTTGCGTTATAGTAATTATGTATAATTACGGGTGAAGTGCGCCCTTTACCACATAATCAACATTATGTTGTGAGCCGTAAACAGACCCTTGGCACGGCAAAGAGTTTTACCGTTGTTCTCAGTACAAGAAAAACAGAGGTGCTTGTACCATTCACTTTATCCGTGATTCCGTACTCAAGGAATTGGTACTTGATACCATACGAAAGGTATCCCAACTGAAAATGAGTTGATTGCAGCAATGGAAGAAATACGAGATAAGCCGCTGAAATCCGCTTGAAACAAAGGAAAACGGTGCAGCCCTCACGGGCTACACCGTATCCTACATGAGACTGTCCTTTAGAGTACGCCTCTAAAGCCATGCCTTTTTTGTTTTTGATACCCTTTTTCCCTGTTTTCCTTTATAATATTGTTTAATAAACAGAACCAATCACCACCAGATACAGGGAGGAATCATCATGAGCTTAAAAGACGATCTGTGGATCTGGGGCCAGACGGCCGGTACCCACCACGCCCACAACAATAATTCCTGGAAACTGCCCGGCGAAAATAAGATGGAGACCTTGGAAGGCGCCAAGTTTTTAGGCACCCCCAACATCATCCGCGTGGCCATGGCGGGCTCCCCCACGCCCCCCTTTGATGACGAGGCCGAGCTCTTTAAAGACCAGCCCAAGGTGGTATGGTCCGTGGTGGGCGATGCTTCCACCGAGCGCACCAACACCGGCGGTACCGATACCGCTGCCGTCATCGACATCAGCCGCAAGTACAAAAACATCATCGGCGGCATTATGGACGACATCTTCGTGAAAGACCGGTTGGAAAACTACACCCCCGAGATCATCGAGGCTTGCGCAAAAGAGCTCCACGATGCAAATTTGGAGCTGTGGAGCGTCATCTACGAATACAATATGGAGATGGACGTTGCCTCCCGCCTGGCCCCCTGTGATGCCATCACACTGTGGACCTGGAAGGGCGACCAGCTCATAAACCTGGAACAGACCTATGAAAACCTCAAAAAGCTGATGCTGCCCCACCACAAGGTGTACGCCGGCTGCTACTTCTGGGATTACGGCAACCGCCGTCCCCTGCCCATGGGCCTCATGAAATACCAGCTGGAGGTCTACCGTAAATGGTACGACGAAGGCAAGATCGAGGGCATCATCATGCTTTCCAACTGCACTGCGGATATCGGCCTTGAAACGGTGGATTACGTCCGCCAGTGGATCGCCGAGCTATAATCCCTCTGTTGCCACGCACCCGTATCAGTATAAAAAAACACCCCCGGTGGGGGTGTTTTTTTGCTGTTTTAATATACGATTTCGTCCACCACATTGCCGTCGGCATCGTAAACGGTGTAGCCTGTTTCCTCACCGCTGTCATTGTGATGGTAGATGGAATAGTTCCCGTCGGAGCTAATATCCTTGACCCGCTTTTCCCCTTCGTAAAGGTATTCCGTCCAGTAGCTCACCTCGCCGGATTCATCGTACTCCCAGTATTTTGTGATCCTGTCGTTCTTGCGGTCCGTCTTGTTGCGGATCAACCCTTCCCCGTTGTATTCGCTGTAGCCCACATCGTTGCCCGCATCATCGTAATGGTAAATGCAGTAGCTGCCATCGATGGAAACATCTTTGACCAGCACGCCATCCTCATAGATGTACTCCGTCCACCAATAGGCTTTGCCATCATCGTACTGGATGGATTTGATGGGATTGGAGGCAAGGTCATAGGTGACGGCATCCAGCAGCTCGCCATCTTCATAGGAATACTGGGTGTATGCGTTCATCTCGCCGGCGTCATCAAACACCGGTTCGTAGATCAAATTGCCGGCATCATCAAAGGCCTTTTCTTTGGAAAGTTCTTTGCCGGGAGTGTCCGTATCCTCGGGGAGCTGCCCATCACCGGGGGCGCCGCAGGCACACAGGGCAAAAAGCATCATCAGCCCCAGGGCCAATGCCATCCACTTTTTGTTGATTTTCATGTTGCTTCCTCCCATTCATTTTTTTACATTAAAACACAGCCATAGAGTTACTGTAAACAAAAAGAGCGGAAATACCGCTCTTTTTTCATGTTACTGTCTGCTGGGGCAATTGTTGGGTTGTTATTTTATACAACATATTATCTTGTATATATGAGTGGATATAAAA
>SVGV01000045.1 GCA_015056185.1 Clostridiales bacterium
ATTATGTAAACCAGGAAGATGCCTTCGCCCAGGATGTTTTGATGTGCATCCAGATGGGCAAGTTTTTGGATGACGAAAACCGCATGAAGATGGAGGGGGACCAAAACTATTTAAAGAGCGCTGAAGAAATGGCGGCCCTGTTCCCCATGGTGCCCGAAGCCATCAGCAACACCATGGCCATTGCAAAGCGCTGCCATGTGGAAATGAATTTTGATACCCACTATTTGCCCCAGTACCCCTTGCCTGAGGGGACGGACCGGGATGCCTTTTTTTACGACCTTGTGAAAGATGGCATTGTAAAACGCTATGGCACCGACAACCGTGAAGCCATGGAACGGTTTGAATACGAGGTTTCCGTCATCCACAAAATGGGCTATGTGGATTACTTCCTCGTTGTGTGGGATTTCATCAAATACGCCAAAGACCACGGCATTGCGGTGGGCCCCGGCCGGGGCAGCGCTGCGGGCAGCATCGTGGCCTATGCCCTTGGCATTACGGATATCGACCCGTTGCAGTATAACCTCATTTTTGAGCGGTTCTTAAACCCGGATCGCATCAGCATGCCGGATATCGACGTGGACTTCTGCTATGAACGGCGGCAGGAGGTCATCGATTACGTGTTTGAAAAATACGGCAGCGACCACGTGTGCCAGATCATCACCTTTGGTACCATGGCTGCCCGTGCGGCCATCAGGGATGTGGGCCGCGTAATGCGCATCCCCTATGGTGATGTAGACCGGGTGGCCAAGATGGTGCCCATGGAACTGGGCATCACCATCGACCGCGCCCTTTCCCTCAGCAAAGAGCTGCGCACCGCCTATGAAAGCGACGGCAGCATCAAAGGGTTGATCGACACCGCAAAGCGGCTGGAAGGGCTGCCGCGCCATGCAGGTACCCATGCTGCCGGCGTAGTCATCAGCCGGGTGCCCATTGTAGAGGTGGCCCCGCTGCAGAAAAATGATGAGACCATCACCACCCAGTTTGCTATGTCCGCAGTGGAGAAGCTGGGCCTTTTGAAGATGGACTTTTTGGGCCTCAGAAACCTTACCGTCATTCAGGATACCATTTCCCTCATCAAAGAGACGGAGGGGAAGGAGATCGACTTTACCGGCATGGCCATGGAGGACCAGAAGGTATTCGAGATGATCGGCGAAGGGGATACCGATGGTGTGTTCCAGCTGGAAAGCAGCGGCATGCGCCAGCTTTTGAGGGATTTCCGCCCCACCAAGTTTGAGGATATCGTTGCGTGCATCTCCTTGTACCGTCCCGGCCCTATGGACCAGATCCCCAGATATGTAAAGGGCAAACAGGACCCGGGCAGCGTGACCTATCTGCATGAAAAGCTCAGGCCTATTCTGGATGTGACCTACGGCTGTATGGTCTACCAGGAGCAGGTCATGCAGATCGTGCGGGATCTTGCAGGGTTTTCTTTGGCACGCAGCGACCTTGTGCGCAAGGCCATGGCGAAAAAACAGCATAAGGTGATGCAGGAGGAACGCCAGGTCTTTATTTACGGCACCCCCGATGGCACCGTGCCCGGCGCGGTGAAAAACGGCGTGCCCGAAAGTGTGGCTAATGCCATCTACGACCAGATGATGGATTTTGCCCAGTATGCCTTTAACAAATCCCATGCGGCGGCCTATGGCGTGGTGGCCTACCGCACCGCATGGTTAAAATGCTATTACCCCATCCACTTTATGGCGGCTTTGTTAAACAGCTGTCTGGGCAACTCAGGCAAGGTTTCCCAGTATATTGCCTATTGCCGCAAACACAATATGAGCATCCTGCCCCCCAGCGTGAACCACAGCGATGACCGCTTTACGGTAGAAGGCAACGGCATCCGCTTTGGCCTGGGTGCGGTGCGCAATGTGGGCATCAAAGCGGTGCAGACGGTGATGGAATACCGCAAAGACGGCCAGTATGCCAGCTTTACGGATTTCGTGGAGCGTGTGCCCGATGAGGCCATCAACAAGCGCATGGTGGAAAGCATGATCCTTTCCGGCTGCTTTGATGAAATGGGCTATAAGCGCAGTGCGCTGATGGCCGGTTTTGAGCAGATCATGGATGGCATCATCGGCCAGCGGCGGAAAAACATCGCCGGGCAGGTATCTTTGTTTGATGCACTCATGGGGGAGGAAGGGACAAGTGTGACGGAGCACTTCCCCGATGTGCCGGAATACCCCCTGTTTGAAAAGCTCACCCATGAAAAGAATATGACCGGCGTGTACATCAGCGGGCACCCCATGATGGACTATGCCGAGTTTTTAGCCCCCCTGCGCCACAGCACCCTTTCCATCCAGGAAAGCATCGAGGCGGGGGCGGATCTGGACGGTGCCCGTGTGGTGCTGGGCGGCATGATGAGTGCCCTGCGCACCAAAGCCACCCGTGCCGGTGCCCTCATGGCCTACTGCACGTTGGAGGATCTTTATTCCACCATGGAAGTGCTGATCTTCCCCCAGGCTTATGAGCGCTACCGCAGCGCCCTTGTAAACGATACCCCCGTGCTGTTTTACGGCCGCATCTCCCAAAGGGAGGATGAAGAACCCAGCCTGGTGCTGGAAGAAGCGGTGCGCCTTACATTAGGGGATGCCCAGTGCGCCCGCCTGCTTGAAATGGATGCGAGGGAAGGCCAGCGGCAAAAGCGTGCCTATGCCCAGAGGGAAGAGAAGGCGAAAAAGCCTGCCCCGGCGCAAAAGACGGAACCTAAAGCTCCTGCTGCAGAGGAACCCAAAGGGGAACCGCAAAAGCGCATCCGGGCGGAGGAATTGCCCACTTACCGACCCGTAACGGTGGAACGATCCATGTGGATCCGCATGAAGACCTTCCAGAACGAGTTCCTCAATCTGGGTATTTTAGAGACGCTGCGCCGCTTCCCCGGAAGCTGCGCCGTGAAGGCCGTTGCCAGGGATACGGGGGAACGCAGGCTCATCAGCAGCAATGTAGACCTTACTCCCGAGCTTACTGCACAGCTGATGGAAGTGCTGGGGGAAGAAAACGTGCGTATTGTGGAGGGAAAACCGTAAAAAATTGCGTTTTCCCTCTTGACAGAAACAGTAAGTGATAATAGGATAACTCTGATTGGGCATCCTGTGTCCGGTCTTTTTTGCATAGGTTTTAAGCCATATTGGAGGTATATAGAAATGAGAAGAATCGGTGTATTGAGCAGCGGCGGGGACACCCCCGGCATGAATGCGGCCATCCGCGCGGTGGTAAAAACGGCTACTCATCTGAACATGGAAGTCATGGGGATCGAATACGGCTTCCGCGGGCTCATCCAGGGGCGTATTCGCCAGCTGACCCCCGAAAACGTAGAGAAGATCATCTACAAAGGCGGCACTATTTTAAAGACTTGCCGCTGCCCCGAATTCCAGACGGAAGAAGGCCAGCTGCAGGCAGTGAAAGTCTGCGAGGCTTTTGATATCGAAGGCATCGTGGTCATCGGCGGCGATGGCAGCATGCGCGGCGCAGGCGCACTTTCCGCCCGCGGCGTAAACACCGTTACCCTGCCCGGCACCATCGACAACGACTTAGCTTACACCGATTTCACCATCGGCTTTGATACCGCTGTCAACGGCGTTATTGAAGAGATGAATAAAGTAAACGATACCATGGTCAGCCATGACCGCATCGGCGTGGTAGAGGTTATGGGCCGCAACTGCGGTGACATCGCCCTGTATTCCGCCATGGCAGCCGGGGCCAACTTCCTGATGATCCCCGAAGCTCCCTTCGATCTGGATCAGATCTGCGCGGAGCTCGTCAAGCGCCGTTTGAAGGGCCAGTTCAGCAGCATGATCGTGGTGGCGGAAGGCGCCGCCAGTGCATCTGATGTGGCAGCATACATCCGGGAAAAGACCGGTTACGACACCAAGGCCACCGTATTGGGTCACACCCAGCGGGGCGGCAACCCCTCTCAGAGCGACCGTATTTTGGCATCCCGCCTGGCCGAGGCTGCCGTACGCCTGCTGTACAAGGGCGTAAGCAACCGCGTTGTGGGTCTGCGCTCCAACCAGGTGGTGGATATGGACATCGAGGAAGCCCTCAAGTGCAAAAAAGAGCTGGATGTCAACATCTACAAACTGTGCCAGATCCTGGCCGAATAAACAAAAACAAAAAGCCCGCAAATGCGGGCTTTTTTATATTTGTTTTGTACAGCGCAGGTAGTTGTAGACTAAATAGGGGTTTTTCAAATCGAAGGCATCCAGCCCCATAAAAGCGGTGAGGGCATCCTGCAGCGCAGCACTGCCTTCTACGCAGAAAAAGGCGGTGGTGCGCTCCAAACCGATGTAAATGGGACAGCCATGAAAAGGGGACTCCTGCGCAGCGTAGAGTTTTTGCCCGGCACCGGTAGGCCCAAACGGAAAAACCGGGGGTAAAGTGCGGCACCATGGGGCAGTTTTTGCCTGTAATGCTCGTTTTCTTCAATGGTGCCGGTGACGATGGCAAGAAGATCGGGCTCAAACAGCTCCGTTAAAACGTAGGTGCTTTTTAGGTGCCTTAGCAGCTCTGCCGCCGTTTTGCGATTGGGGGAGAGCCTAGGGGCGTAGGCCGCGTGCACTTCCTTCCAGCGTACCAGATCCTGCTTGGTAAAAGGATACTCTTCCATGGTCAGCGGCGCTTACGCTTTTTGCCGCTGCCGGGGAATTTTTGCTCCAGTGCCTGCTCCACAAAAATGATGGGGATAAAGAATAATGCGGGCTGTATGAGCATGATGATGGTCATGATATTCATGATCTTATCGGGCATGGCGGAATTAAGGTACAGGTAAAGTGCTAGACTGACGATGGTAACCAGGGGCCCTTCCACAGACCAGATGCGCCCCATAAACCGATGAGCGTATTCCCAGCTTTGCGGGCTATAGAGGCTGCGGCGGCTGCGGTAGCCGATGGCAGAACCCATCACCTTAGGGGGATTGTTCTTCCACTTAAGGCCAAAGAGGGAAAGGCAAAGGGGGATCAGCAGCATTAAAAAGAGTTGAAAGTAGTTCATGCTCACACCTCAAAGGGAAATTCACTCAGATTGTTCAAAATGCAAAGGTGGGGGTACCGGCTCAGCTCCTCTTTTGCAGTGGTGCCGGTGGTGACCCCGATAAAGGGGATATTTGCTGCCTGTGCGGCCATGGCATCCACGATGTTGTCGCCCACGTAGACGGCATCTTCAGGGGCAACGCCCAGTTTGCTGAGGGCCAGCTGCAGCGCCCCGGGGTGGGGCTTGGGCTCCGGCACATCGCCGTGACCCACCAGTATGCTTAGCACATCCATCAGGTTGAATTTGGTGAAGATCTCTACCAAAGTGACCCGCCGCTTGGTGCTGACGATGCCAAGCTTGATGCCCATCTCGTGCAGCCGATGCAAAAGAGCGGCGGAGTGGGGGTATAAGGTGGTGCTGTCCATCATAAATCCATCGTTCTCTGCCTTTTCGCGGAAGGTCCACATATATGTTTCGCCCCGTTGGGGGTCGGCATCCCCCGTTAAATAAGCATAGCTTTTAGGCAGCGACATGCCGATGGTAACACGCACCTCCTCCAGCGTTGGGGTGGGGTGGCCCATTTTGTTTAGGGCATAGCAGGCGGAATCATAGATGCCGGGGGTGGAATCCCCCAGGGTGTAATCGAAATCGAACAAAACAGCTTTGGGCTTCATGGATGCTCCTTTAAGGAAAGAAGGCCCATGCGTGGCATGGGCCGAAGATTCGCTTACTAGCGCAGACCGGTTTCTTTGATGATCTCGGTGATGGCGTCTGCCTTGTTCATGGTGTACAGGTGGATGCCCTGTACGCCGTTGGCCATGAGGCCGCTGACCTGATCCATGGCGAATTCCAATCCGGCTTTGCGGAAGTCAGCAGGGTTGTCGCCGTAACGAGCGATGATCTTGGCCAGCTCCGGCGGGACGGAGGTGCCGGAAAGCAGCGTCATCCGCACGATCTGCGCGGCGTTTAAAACGGGCATGATGCCTGCGGTAACGGGCACATGGACGCCCCGGCGGCGCAGTTGTTCCATAAACCGGTAGAAGAGGACGTTATCAAAGAAGAGCTGGGTGACGAGGAACTGTGCGCCGGCGTCTACCTTGCGCTTTAAGTTATCGATGTCTTCCATTAAACTATCAGACTGGGGATGGCCTTCCGGGTAGCAGGCAGCGCCCATGTCGAAATCGCCCCGGTTTTTGATGTGGGTGATGAGGTCGCTGGCGTGCTGGTAATGCACAAAGGCGCTCTCCGCATCCATATCCTTGGGGATGTCACCCCGCAGGGCCATGATATCGCTGATGCCGGCCTCTTTTAAGGAATCCAGCACGCTGTCGATCTCGGCCGCATCGGCACCCACGCAGGTAAGGTGGCTTAAGCATTTGCAGATGGGCAGGATCTTCTTTGCGATCTCCACACTGCGGCTGCGGCCGCTGCCGCCGGCACCATAGGTAACGGAGATGTAATCGGGTTTTAAGGGTGCCAGACGATCCAAGGTTTTATCGATCACTTCGATGGGGGAATCGGGCTTGGGAGGGAAGACCTCCAAAGAAAGGACCCGTCCCTGTTTGAATAATTGCGGAATACTCATCGGGAAACCTCCTTTTACATATTAAAACAGAGAATTAATGATTCTGCAATGGAGGATTATCTGCTATACTGGAAAAAATCCCTATGGAGGCAGCAAATGGAGCATCTTTTCTCCAACATGCCGGTGCAGGTGCCGGAGCAAATCCCCTTGGGGTACCTGGGTTTTCGCCAAAACAGCGTACCGCCAAGTCAACATATGATGGCTGAGATCCGCAAAAACATCAGTTCCATCCGCCCCAGCGGCATCATTAAAATGGTGGAGGTATCTTATCTGGAGGATACCGTCATCCTGGGGGAGGATGGCAGGGTGATCAGCAGCGGGTTTTACCGCTACCTTTACCCCTGCAAAAAAGCCCTTTTGATGGTTAGCACCGCGGGGCCTGCCATCCCGGAACGCATCGGCGAGATGCTGAAAAACGGCCGGGCGGAAGACGGCGTTATTCTAGATGCCTGCGCCTCGGCCTGCACTGATGCAGGGCTGGATTTTATGCTGAAGATGCGAAAACCTTACTTATATAAAATGGGGTACGACCTTTTGCCCACCCGGTTTTCGCCGGGGTATGGGGATATGCCCCTTTCCTTCCAGCGGGTGCTGTTTACCCAACTGGATGCAGGGCGCCTGGGCGTTGCGCTGACCGACGGCAACATGCTCAGCCCCGAAAAAAGCGTATTAGCGGTATGTGGAGTGAAAGCACGATGACGAAAAAAGAGTTTTTATACTGGCTGAGCCGACCTGTTTTGCTGGATGGTGCTGCAGGGACTCAGCTGATGGAGATGGGCATGCCCTTTGGCGTCTGCCCTGAATTATGGGCCATGGAGCATCCCGATGCCCTTGAAAAGATGCATAAGGGATACTTGGATGCCGGTGCAGAGGCCATCTACGCCTTTACCTTTGGCGCCAATGACCGCAAACTTCACGAATACGGCATCAGTCACCGTATGGAGGAACTCAATCGTCGCTTGTGTGAGATCGCCTTACGCTGTGCTGACGGCAAAGCCTATGTGGGGGGCGATATGACCCAGACGGGGCAGATGGTGGAACCATTTGGCCCCTTAAGCGTGGAAGATGCCATTGAAACCTACTCCCGCCAGGCCAAAGCGTTAAAAGCAGCCGGCGTGGATTTTTTGGTGATCGAAACCATGATGGATATCGCCGATGCCCGCGCTGCCGTCATCGGTGCCAGGGAAGGGGCGGGGGATCTGCCCATTTTGTGTTCCCTCACCTTTGATGAGGCGGGCCGCACGCTGACGGGCAGTGACGGCATCATCGCCGCTGTTACCCTTGAGGCCGCCGGAGCGGATGCCATCGGCATCAACTGCGGTGTTGGCCCTGCTGCCATGGTGGATGTCGTCCGCCAGATGGCAGAGCATACCCGTTTGCCCATCGTGGCCCGGCCCAATGCCGGCCTGCCCGGGGGCAAAGTGGTGGACGTGGATGAATACGCTGCTTTAACGGCGGCCCTCATCGATGCGGGGGCCAGTGCAGTGGGTGGCTGCTGCGGCACCGACCCCAGGCATATTGCCGCCATGAAGGGGCTGATTCAGGATAAAAAGCTGATAGAGCGAAAGGTGCAGCCTTACCCCGTTGTTACCTCCGTTTCCCGCTATGCCCGCATGGGCCGGGGGCTGCCCCTGTGCACCGTGGGCGAGCGCATCAACCCCACCGGTAAAAAGAAGTTTCAGCGTTCCATTTTAGATGGGGATATCGAATACGCCATCGGTTTGGGGCTCAGCCAGCGGGATGCCGGCGCCTGCGCACTGGATGTGAATGTGGGTATGCACGGCGTGGATGAAAAGGAACTGCTGCCCAAATACGTCAAAGAGATCGCCGGACGGGTGGATCTGCCCCTCGTCATCGATACCGTGGACCCCGTTGCCATGGAACGGGCTCTTCGCTGTTATCCCGGCAGGGCCATTGTAAACTCCGTCCCTGCGGAAAAAGAACGCATGGAACAGCTGCTGCCCATCGTAAAAAAATACGGCGCCATGTATGTGGCACTGCCCATCGGTGATGACGGTGTGCCCAGCACATTGGAGGAACGGATCAGCAATATTGAAACCATTTTGAATGCCGCAAAAGCCCACGGCATTTCGGAACAAGCTGCCATTGTGGATGCGCTGGCGCTGACCATCGCCAGCGATGGGGATGGTGCAAAAACTGCCCTTAGTGCCATCGATTGGTGCAAAGAAAGAGGACTTAACAGCATCATGGGTGTTTCCAACATCTCCTTTGGGTTGCCCAACCGCCCTGCCGTCAACGGGGCCATGCTGGTGGCTGCCATGGCCCGTGGCATGACCTGCGCCATCGTCAACCCCTGTGATGAAGCCACCCGAGGCAGCATCCTGGCGGCCAACGCTGTGGTAGTGGGGGGCACCGGCGCCGCCGATTACGCCGCTGCTTACACCAAGGAACAAAAGGAAGTCCGCGGATTGATGGACGCCATCGTGGCGGGGGATAAGCAGGCGGCGGCTGCCTTTGCAAAAGAGGAGATCGAAAAGGGCACCCACCCCTCACAGGTGATCGATGGGATGATCATCCCTGCGCTGGATGAAATGGGCGCACTGTTTTCCAAGCGGGAAGTCTTTTTACCCCAGCTGATGGCCAGTGCCGATGCGGCAAAACTGGTGTTTGATTATCTGGAACCCATTTTGATGGCATCCGGCGAGCAGCAGGAAAAGGCGGTGGCCGTCATTGCAACGGTGGAAGGGGATATCCACGACATCGGCAAAAATATCGTTGGTTTGATGCTGAAAAACAACGGGTTTGCAGTGGTGGACCTGGGCCGTGATGTGAAAAAAGAGCGGATCTTGGAAGCGGCCATGGAACATAAGGCAGCCGTTGTGGTGCTTTCCGCCCTTTTGACCACCACCATGGCGAAGATGGCGGATACCATCGAACTGCTGAAAGCGAAGAACTATACCGGAGGCATCATGGTAGGCGGCGCGGTCATCACCCCCGAGTTTGCAGAGGACCACGGCGTCAGCTATGCCCATGACGCCGCCATGGCGGTGGAAGTGGCAAAGGCGATGATCACCTAAAAATGATTGCTTATGCAGTATATTCGTGAATAACTGAATACTATGCACAAAAATGACAAATTAGTTTTTTGAAATCAATAGAAATTAAAAGAAAAAATGCAAAATTAAATGATATTGATTCAAAAATATATAAAATTTCGCGATTATAAATAAAAATACGGATATTCTGCGAATAATCGCCGTTGTATCTGTATAAGTATGCGAGTATAATGCAACCATGTTAAAGATTTATTGACTTGGAGGTCAAAGTTATGAAAAAAGCACTGGCACTTTTACTGGTAATGATGATGGCCATGTTGGCCCTCGTAGGCTGCGGCGGCGGCGAAGCCAATAACGGCGAAAAGCTGGAAGCCAAGATCAACATCGAAGAGATCCTTGGGCACAAACCCACCGGCCGCTTGGCTGAGATCCTTGAAAAAGGCGAATTGGAATTCACCACCAGCCCCGACTATCCTCCCTATGAGTTCGTTAACCCCGAGCTTTCCGGCGACGAGCAGTATGTAGGCGCTGACGTTGAACTGGCAAAATACATTGCCGACCAGATGGGCGTTAAGATCAAGTTCGAGATCATGGATTTCGACGGCGTTCTCACCAACATGACCCAGGGCCTCTCCGACTTGGCAGTTTCCGGTCTTTCCCCCAAACCCGACCGTCAGGAAGCTATGGACTTCACCATTGAATACGATGGCTCCGGCGAAGGCTACCACGGCGTTATGATCCCCGTTTCCGAAAAAGCCAATTACAAAGAATTTGCTGATTTCAAAGGCAAGACCATTGGTGTACAGAACGGCTCTCTGCAGGAAGAACTGGCTAACATCCACCTGAAAGACGCTAACATCAAACCCATCGTAAAACTGGGCGACGGCGTTATGATGCTGAACAACGGCACCATCGATGGTCTGGTTATTGCCAGCACCACCGGCGACAGCTACATCAAGAACTACGACAACCTGTGCATGAGCTATGTTGTACTGGATTCCAGCAACGTTGGTATGGCAGCTGCTGTGCCCAAGGGCGAAGATGACCTTCTGGCTGTTGTAAACTACATCATCGAAGATGTACTGGAGCAGGATTTGATCAACACCTGGGTAAACGAAGCAAAACAGCTGCAGGATGACCTGGGCCTCGAATAATCGGAAATAAGTAAAACGATAGATGCAACGCTGGCGCGGCATCGATGCCGCGCCAGCTTTTGCGTCATCTTTAAGGAGATACAATTATGCTTTGGAAATTCTTTTTAAAGACGTGGCCCCGGTTTTTAGCCGGCACAGGAATGACATTGATGGCTTCTGCCGTTACGGTGTTCTTCGGCACGATCTTTGGCTCTCTGGTTTGCTTGATGAGGATGAGCAAAAGCAAGATCTTTCGGCTGATCAGCGGCGCTTATATTGAGGTCATCCGCGGTACCCCTATCCTTTTGCAGTTGTGGCTGTTCTATCTGCTGCCCAACTCTTTGGGTCTGAAAGTACCTGAACTTGCCTGCATTTTGTTTGCACTGGTCGTAAACAGCACGGCCTATGTTGCAGAGCTCATCCGCTCCGGCATCCAGAGTGTGGATTTCGGCCAGACGGAAGCTGCCCGTTCTTTGGGTATGAGCCAGGGACAGACCATGATGAAGATCGTGCTGCCCCAGGCCATCCGCAACATTCTGCCTGCTTTGGGTAACGAATTCGTCATGATCATCAAAGAAACCTCTTTGATGTCCACCTTCATGGCCGGCGATATCATGACCGTCCGTTCCCAGATGACTGCTGCATACTTCCTCACCATTGAGCCTTTGATCATCGCCGGTGCGATCTACTTTGTGCTGACCTTCGTGCTCAGCAAGGCCATTGGTGCATTTGAAAGGAGGATGGCAAGAAGTGACTGATAATAAAGTGATCATCACGGAAAATCTGCATAAATACTTTAACAAGGGCAAGCTCCATGTGTTAAAGGGCATCAATGAGAGCATCACCCAGGGCGAAGTGGTTTCCATCATCGGCCCCAGCGGCAGCGGCAAGAGCACCTTCTTGCGTTGCTTAAACCTCTTGGAGACCCCCGAAGAAGGCAAGATCTTCTTTGAAGGCGCCGAGATCACCGCAAAGGGCATCAATGTGGACGTCCACCGCCAGAAGATGGGCATGGTGTTCCAGCAGTTCAACGTATTTCCTCACATCAGTGTGCTGGATAACATCACTTTGGCCCCCACCCTTGTAAAGAAGGAAGATAAGGCCATTGCAGAAGAAAAGGCCTATGGTCTGTTAAAGCGCGTTGGCCTGGAAGAAAAGGCAAAGGAATTCCCCCGGCGCCTTTCCGGCGGCCAGAAGCAGCGCCTTGCCATCGTACGCGCCCTTGCTATGGAACCCGATGTGATGCTGTTTGATGAACCCACCAGTGCCCTTGACCCCGAGATGGTGGGCGAGGTGCTGGATGTTATCAAAGAGCTGGCCCAGAGCGGCATGACCACCGCCATCGTTACCCACGAGATGGGCTTTGCACGGGAGATCAGCGACCGCGTATTGTTTATGGATGACGGCATCATTGCAGAAGCCGGCGCTCCCGAGCAGATCTTTGGAGACCCCCAGAACCCCCGTACCCGGGAATTCTTGAGCAAAGTTCTGCGGTAAACCACGATAAAAAAACGACCTGCAGCATGCAGGCCGTTTTTTTATTTTTGTGGTGTGGGAGATAAGTAAACCCATTCATCTCTATGCTCGCTGTATTCCCCCAAAATGTCGCTTGCGGTGCGATTTAAAAAGTAGTCGCCGTAATCGTCGCCGCTCTTTACGGTGTAGCCGGATGAAGCAAGCTTATTTAAGGCATGCATTTCGTCATTTGCCTTTACAAAGAAATAATCGGTATTGAAGGTGGAAACGGCCAAAATGCCGATCTTTTCTTCCGCTAAGAGGGCGGAGATCCTTGCCAAAATGCCGATGAGAGAGAAATCCAGTACGCCTTCAATGCGGAAAGCTTTATAGCCGTCCTCCCGACTGATGGTATTGGCAGGCACCATCTGTGTCTGGCAGATCAAAGAGTTTTCCTCTTCGCTCCTGCCGGTAAAGCAGTATAGGTCGTTAAGGCACACACCGGTGTAATCCTGCACTTTGCATACCGAAAAATCCCCTTGGATCCGTTTGAACTCCATATGTGATACCGTCCTTTACAGATTGAACAAAACCAATATAGCACGGATGCCCTCTTGCCACAAGGAAGAAGCCCTGCCATCTGCCCGGCCTTTCTTTACGGGAAAGTCCGCCGCCTTTACTTGTATTTCATGGTAAATGAGGATACAATAAAACCAAATCAATTTTTAGGGGGAACCTAAGTCTATGGAAAAATTGGACGCCAAAGTGGCATACCCGGAATTTGACAGCATGACCATCGCCGAGCATCTGGCCGGTATGGTGCGTTTTGCAACCATCGCCAACCATGATGAAAGCCTGGTAGATAAAACCCAGTTCGACGGTTTACACAAGTATTTGGAGGAAACCTACCCTCTGACCCACGCTAAGCTGGAAAAACAGATCATTGGCAAGCGCACGTTGTTTTACCGCTGGGCCGGCAACGGCAAGAGCGGCAAAAAGCCCCTTCTGTTTATGGCTCATCAGGACGTTGTACCTGTGACCCCCGGTACCGAGGGCGATTGGCTCCATGACCCCTACGGTGGCGAGATCGTGGATGGATTTGTATGGGGCCGCGGCTCCTGCGATTGCAAGAGCACCCTTTGCTTGACTCTGGAAGCCGTAGAGGCCCTGC
>SVGV01000046.1 GCA_015056185.1 Clostridiales bacterium
CTCTTTTAAAGTCATATCTTTAAACAGGGTGAAGATGGAAAGTGCCTCTTCATCCCCCTGTTCGATCTTCACAAACCAGGCCCGGGCAGTATCATCCAAAGAGGGGTCCTTTTCTGCCTCGGCATGGTAGCGGACATAGAGCTCCAGCATGTGGCTGACGCCGCCCTTTAAGACCTCTTCCTCGCTGCTCCACATTTTATATGCGGTGATGAGCTTGCCAAACTGGGTGCCCCAATCGCCCAAGTGGTTGATGCCCACGCTCTTGTAGCCCATAAAGTTATAAAGGTTATAAAGGGCATGGCCGATGGCGGTGGAGCTTAAATGGCCAATATGGAAAGGTTTTGCAATGTTGATGGAACTGTAATCGATGCACACAGCAGCGCCCTTGCCAAGATCCACCTTGCCGTAATCCTTGCCCATTTTTTCTGCCTCGCCCAATACGGTTGCGGCATAGGCGGTGCGGTCCACAAAGAAGTTGGCATAGCCGCCGGCTTCCTCCATCTTTACAATGCCACGGGGCAGTTCCCCTTCGGTGATCATCCTTGCGATGTCCCGGGGGCTGCGGCGCATGGTTTTTGCAAAGGGGAAGCAGGGCAGGGCGTAATCGCCCATCTCCTCACGGGGGGGCTTGCCGATGAGGGAAAGGACTTCATCGGGGGTGACGTTTAATGCTTTGGCCGCCTGCGCGGCGATCTCATGCAAAAAGGGCATGGAGAGACCCTCCTTAATGGTACAGATAGGTTTTCATTTAACTATAGCATACCCCAACTTTGAATACAACGAAAAAAGCGGGGCATCCCCCGCCTGTTTCATTAAAAGACCACCGTCAAAAGCATTTTAAACCGCTCTAAGCCGTACACCGCATGGGGGATGTTTGCCGGCATGATGAGGGTCTCGCCCTCGGTCACGATGTACTCTTTGCCGTCCACCGTAAAGCGGCCGGTGCCGTCCAGCACGGTGACCATGGCATCGCCCCCGCTTGCATGGGTGCTGATCTCCTCATCCTTTTCAAAGGCGAAGATGGTAAGGGAAACGGCGCTGTTCTGCACCAGGGTCTTACTGACCACCTGGCCCTCGGCGTACGCTACCTGGTCCTTTAGCTTTAACACTTCGGATTTACCTATATTCTTCATTTTACCGTTCATGGGGGTACCTCCCTTAAAAGCTGTTTGATGGTTTTATTATAGCCCACGGGCTTAAGGGCAACAAGAAAAAGCCCGAAGCATCCTTCGGGCTTTTTTGTTCTTTCAGTTTTAGATTTGGTCCGGGCCGTAGGAAAGGTAGCCGGATAAAAACACCATGGTGTTGTAGCGCACCATCTTTTTGCCGTGCATCTCCCGCTCGGTGACTTTATCGCACTTGGTGGGGTCTTTCAGTACACGCTCACAGGCATCTTTGATGTTTAAGAGCATCTCGGGGCTTACATCCAATACGCCATGGCCGGGGAAAACGGAATCAAATTCATCCATGCGGCTGACGATCTTGCATAGCTCTTTATACAGTGCCGTGATGGATGCGTTTTTACGGTAGGGGTCATCCGGTGCGCCGCCCCCGATGGAAAGGGAGCCGTAGATGCACTGATCCCCCGCGAAGAGGATGCGGTTCTTCTTATCCAGATAGGCGGCGTGGCCGCAGGTGTGGCCGGGGTAGAACATCAGCTCAATTTCGTAATCCCCGCCCAGGTTGAAGATGTGGCCATCGGGGCAGCCGATGATCTCGTATTCTTTAAAGGGGACGATGTCGGCACGGTCAAACTCAGTCCAGATGCAGTTACCCTCTTCATCGAATAAATAATCCCAAATGTGGGGGTTGCGCTTGCTCAAAAGGGCGGGGACTTCCGCCTCGTGGGCATAGACTTTATCAAACTGGCAGTTGCCATAGGCGTGGTCAAAATGGCTGTGGGTGTTCACCACAATGAGTTCCATCTTCCTTGGCAAAATGGCCTCCACCAGGCCCTTTAAATCCCCCACGCCAAAGCCGGTATCGATGAGCATGGCCTTTTCCGGCCCGATGATCACATAGCTCCAGGGGTCGCCCATGCCATCCATGCTCTCGCTGAAGATGCCGTACATGTTGTCTCTAAACTGGTAAACCTCGCAATAGGGGTTGATCTCGGGGAACATGCGCTTGGTTTTATTGTGCTCCCGCAGCTCTTTTTCAAAGGCGAAGCGCACGGGCACCTCGCTGGAGCGGTACAAAATCCGTTTGCTCTTTAACTGGGATTCGATCTCTCTATGGTTGCCAAAGCTGTCTTTCATCACGGTCACTCCTTTTTTTCAGTATAGCATTTTATGAAACAAAAAGGATGCACCAAAGTGCATCCTATTTCCATTATTTTTCTCCGATGATGTGTTTTCTCGTCTTCCATTTGCCGCTCAGGTAATACACCCCGCCGATGAAGAAGGGCACCGTGCCCGCAAAGGCGTGGCCGTACCAGAAGCCGTGGATGCCCCACCCCGCCACAAGGCCCAGGTACAGAGCAAGGCCGATGCGCACCACAACGCCATCCAGCAGCGCTACGCACAGATTCAGCTTGGAGTTGCCGCTGCCGTTGATGAGGGAGAACATGGGCGGGCGCAGCACACAGCCGGCATACAGCACCAGCGCCACGGGGATGTACAGCATGGCCATCTCCAATACCGCTTCGTCGCTGGTGAACATGCCAAAGACAAGGCGGGGGAAGAACACCGTTGCCAAAGAGAGGATCACCGCTACAATACCATCAATCAGCAGGCTGACGCCGATGATCTTGGGCACCCGCTTGTATTTTTCCGCACCGATGGCCTGGGCGATCATAGTTGCGCCGGCGGTGGAGAATGCCTGGGCAAACACACCGGTGATCATGGAAAGCTTACTGCCGATGCCCGTCACGGCGGATGCTATGACGCCGTAGGCATTGACGTAGGAATCCACAAACAGTTTGCTGAAGCTGATGGCCGCAGACTGGAGCATCATGGGGATGCCAAGCTTAATGAGGGGTTTAAAGACCTCGCCATCGATCTTAAAGCTTTGAAGTTTAAAATCAAACCCAAACTGCTCTTTACGCTTGTATAAGAAGATGAGCGACCAAATAAAGCTGACGGCCTGGCCCAGTACCGTAGCAAGGGCGGCGCCAAAGGTGCCCCAGCCGAATACCGCGGTAAACAGCAAATCCAGTACCAGATTCAGCACAGCCGCCACTGCGATGAACATAAAGGGGTGCTTGCTGTCGCCCATGCCCCGCAAAATGGCGCTGACCAGGTTATAACCATAGATGAACACCAGGCCGATCGTGCAGGTCAAAACATAATCCTTTGCGTAGGCAAAAGCCTCTTTGGGGGTGTTGATCCAGGTTAAAATATCGTTATGAAGCACAAGGCATAAAACCGTCATAACAACAGCAGCACTCAACAAAAAGGTGAACAGGGTGCCGATGAGCTTTTTGACGCTGTCATGCTTGCCCGCGCCGATAAACTGAGAGATGATGACCTGCCCCGCATTGCTGATGCCCATGGCGATAAAGGTCAAAATGTGCAGGATCTCGCCGCCGATGGATACCGCACTTAAGCCGTAGCTGCCCACGCACTGGCCCACCACGATGGTATCCACCGTGTTGTACACCGTCTGCAATAAGCCGGATAAAAACAGCGGCGCAGCGAAGGTCAAAAGCTGACGCGGCACGCTGCCCGTGGTTAGATCCTGTACCAGAGTTTTCTTCCCGTCCATCAATCCGTTTCCTTCTTCCAATCGGTTTGTTATATATAACTAATATATTATGACACCGTTTTTTTATAAAATCAAATGCCGAATCAGAAAGCAAACGGGGGCGTGCCATCAGTGGCACAAAAAAGAGGGGCAAAAACTGCCCCTCTTTTTTAGGTTTTTTCAAACCGGCTTATTCCGTCAGGTCCGCTAAGGAAACATCCCCCCGCACAGCTACCCAATCCGCCTTAAAATCATCCACCGCTTTGTGGATGGCAGCCATCTGGAAGGTGCTGTGCAAAAGGGCGGGCTGCACCGTAGCGGTATGGGCACCGCTTAAAAAGGCCCGGTTCACCTGGCCGATGTTCTTAAAGCTGGCCGCTAAGATCTGTGCGCTGCTCTCCTCTTCCTCGATCATATAGCGCATGGCGGCGATGGCCTCGTAGGGGTCGGCATCCAGGTTTTCCATACGGTTGCAGTAGGGGGCAACGTAATCCGCCCCGGCAGCGATGGCCATAAAGCCCTGCACCTGGCTGTACACCGCCGTGGCCGTCACGCCGATGCCCATGGCTTTTAATTGCCCCATCGCCATAAGGCCTTCTTCCGTGGTGGGGATCTTAATAAATACATCCCGGTCCACCCCGTTTACGATGGCCTCGGCCTCTTTTACCATAGCGGCGGCATCGGCAGAAATGGTCTGCACATGCAAACTGCGATTGCCGATGAGCTTACGCATGGCTTTTAAGTGGGAATAAAAGCCCACCTTGCCCTCTGCCTTTAAAATGCTGGGGTTGGTGGTGACCCCGCAGATGGGGTAGATCTTCATATATTTTTCGATCTCGTTTAAATTGGCGGTATCAAACATGTATTTCATGGTGTTTCCTCCTTAGTGGTTTTATGATACTCTCCATGGGCATCCTCTGCAACCATCCCTTCTGCAAGGGCCAGTTTCTGCCCATGGGTCAGCTTTTTTAGGGCCGCTTCCCGGCGCATGGCTTCTGCCTTATGGCAAAACTCCTCGTAATACACAAGGGTAACAGGGCGGCGGCTGCGGGTATATTTGGCCCCGGTGCCGCTATTGTGGGCGCAAAGCCGTTTTGTAAGGTCATTGGTGTAGCCGCTGTAAAAAGTACCGTCACAGCAGCGCACCATGTATGCATAGTGTGCCAATTTTAGTTTTCTTTACTCCCGTTTTTCTTTTTTAAAAATAATCAATCGCAGTATTTTTAAATTTCGTTTTTTCTCTTATTATAGTAGCATAACATTTCATCCTTGATAAGGAGGATCTACCATGGAAAATTCCGTAAGAGAAAGTATTCAGAGCCGTAAAGATATGATCACCGGCGTCTATTCCATCCCCGCAGAGCAAAAAGAACGGGTGGAGGCATTTTTTGCCGGTATGGATGCCCTGGGCCAAGGCTGTGCCAATGCCGACGATTTTGAGATGAAATTCGCCCAGAGTCCCCTTATGATGGAGTACAGCAGCCTGCTGCAGGCATTGCCCCCCAAGGGTGCCACCGCAGCCGGTGCCATGGGTACCATCGCATCCCAGTATGCCGATGTTACCGCCGGCGACGTGGCCAAAGAGGTGGCGGAAGGCATCGCAGAGGATGCAGCCCGTCAGGCCAAAAACGCTGTGAAATCCGAAGTCACCAACGCTGTATTCTCCAACATCCCCGGTGCAAGCGCCGTCAGCGGTGCCATCGGCACTGCAAAGGGCATCGCCCAGCTGGGCGGGCTCTTCCGCAAAAAGAAATAAGCATCAAAAAAAGCCCTGCAGCTGCAGGGCTTTTTTATTACGCGATGATCATCAGCACCAGGGCAGAAAACACGATGCCCAGCACCAGTGAGATGGAATTCAATACAGCAGGCAAAGAGCTGTCATCCCCCAACTCTTTACTGAACACCGTTGCAATGCTGGGGATGGCGGGCACCAAGCACATGCAAAGGGCCTGCTTTGCCGTATGGGGCAGGGGCAAAAGCAGCACCAGGGCAATGAGCATTACGGAAATTGCCGTACGGATGCCCACAATGGTCATCACATCTTTGCGCTGGTTTTTAGAGATGTTCAGCTCCAGCATGATGCCGATCATCAGCATCACCAGAAAAGTGTTGGCATTGCCGATGGTCCCCGTGATGGTCAGCACCTCCTTGGGTAAATGGAGCCCAAAGATGCCCATGAGGATGATGAACAGGTACGTCAAAAAGGGGATGGACTTCATCAAAAAGCCAAGCAAAGCTTTTAAGGAAAACCGCCCGCTGCCCGTGGCCTCCTGGTTTGCCCAGCTGACCCCCAGGCCCAGCCACCCTAAGGAGTTGCCGATGTCAAACATCACGGCGTAGCTCATACACAGAGGGGATAAAAAGGTGGATACAAAGGGGAAGGTCACGTTGGCCACGTTAAAGCCGCTCATGGCGATCATGGCAGAGCCCCGCTCGATGGGGGTATGGCTGCGGAACAGGATGCGGCAAAACAGCAGCAGAGCGATGTTTAGTACAATGCAGGCCGCCATCATCATAAGGGGGATCAGATCAAAATACAGATTCTGCACGCTGGTTAAGATCATACAGGGCAGCGTGATGCGGCTGACGATCTTACTTAACAGATCCTTATCCTCTTTTTTGAAAAAGCCTTTGCATTTTAAGCCGTAGCCCAGTGCCACAATGAGCAAAAAGGTGGCGGATTTTACAAGAATGGTACCCATCTTCATTCCCCTTTCCCGTTTACCTTAGCGGTTTTTTACCCCGTTGTCAAAAGGGGAAATGCAAAAAAACAGGGCCGAAGCCCTGTTTTTCTTTTACTGTGCAAGGTCGCACCGCACCGCATGGCGGCTGCCCCCATCCAGGGTGCAGGTGAACAGCGTAAGGTCATAGGGGGAAGAGAGCATTTCTTCCACATCGCCGGCGCCAAGGGTCTCTTTCTGTGCAACGGTGTAACAAAACTCCCTGCCCTCGGCATCGGTAAAGAGGATCTCATCCCCTGATTTAAGCTCGGTGATGCGGCCAAAGTGGCGGGAATAGTTATGGGCCAATAAAACCAGATCCCCCGTGCTGATGGCCCCGGTGTACCGGCAGGGGGCCAACTGCAGATTCGGGTAGCTCCACTCAGACAGGATGGGCAATTCTAACTGCAGCTTGGGGATGGTAAGGTAGCCGATGTATGCTTTGCCGTCCACCACCGTCTCCGTCATCTCATGGGTGGAAAGATCCATCTGCTGCAATGCATCATCGGTGCCCTCCGCTCCGGGGGCGGCATCCATGGCGGCAATGAGGTCATTCAGCCGCTCTGCCGATTGCTGCCCGGCGCTTACATCCTCAAAATAATTCATAGCGAAGAGGAACAGTGCTGAAAGCACCAGCACTGCTCCTAAGATGGTCAAAAGTTTTCCCTTTTGTTTATTCATGGCTTTCCTGTTCGCGGTATTTGCTCACGCGGCCCATGGCCATAAAGGCCAGGCCAAGGAGGAGCAGTGCGATTCCGGGCCAGATCATTTGGCCCGTCATGGGCAGGCCGTTGTTGGCGTAGTTCTTATAAAGGACGACAGTGCCATCGGTAGAGGCTTTGGCGGTGGCAACAGCACCCCGGCGGGTGTTCTCGCTGCCCACTTTGTGGCTGATGGCATAGCCCGGTGCGGTTTCCTCCACCGTGAGGGCGGTGCCGTGGGGGATGGTGAGGATCTGCAGCTTGTCGCCGTGCTTCAATTCCACCTCAGCCCGGCCATCGGTAAAGGTGACGTAGGCTTCGCCGCCGTTGAGCATGGCGGGGTATTCCCCGTTTAAGGGGGCGAGGATGGTAAAGGCGAAGGTATCCTCATCAGGTGTATCGGTACCGTATACCTGCTTATTTAAGATGATGCTGCCAAGTAGGGTGTTGTTGAAGGTGGGGGCCAGGGTGCCTTCCACCAATTGGCCGTTTGCGTACACCCCGGTGACCTCGGCAGTAAGGCTGTTGAGCCCGCCAAAGAGGGTCACTTCCACCACGAAGCTGGATTCATCGGCATCCAGGTAGAGGCCGTCGCCGGTGAGCTCCTTTACAAGGTAGTAGTACTTGCGGCTTTCGCTGCCGTTTAACGCAGAGCCTGCGTATTCCCGGGGGAAGGCCAGGGTAACGTCATCGCTCGTAACCGTCACGGGCAGTTCCATACTAAGGCCATCCTGCACTGCTTCGTTCCCCAAGGCATCGGTGACCTCCACCAGACTGAAGTCGTAGGTGTGGGCCTTGCCATCGGGGTTGTTCAGGTGCTTTACCAGGTTCACATACCCCGTGGTGATGATCTCGGTATTGGTCACGGTGATGGTGCCTTCGCTGCCGTCTGCGGTCACGGTGATGGATTCCTCCTCCACCGTCTGCTCATCGGTTGCGTAGGAGACCCGGTAACCGCGGTTTTCCGTCTCTTTTACGGTAACTTCCGCCCCGTAGGGGATGCCCGTTAAGGTGGTGCTTTCGCCGGCCTTTAAGGTGAACACCCGGGGGCCGTTTTCATTGCCGTAGGGCAGGCCGTTTAAAGTCATGGTAGCTTCAAAGGCGAAGCTCTGCTCCGTCACAGTGCCTTCCACCTGTTTTTCCACCATGAGGGACATGGCTTTGTAGTTGGTAAAGGCGGCGGCATCCACGGCATCGGTGCCGTTTTTGTAGATGGCACCCACGCTGGCTGTGGCGCCTGCGGTGGCGGTGGGGGCACTCACATCCACCCGGACGATGTAGAAGGTATCGTCAAAGACGAAGTCGCTGCCTTCCGCCACCTCGGCGATCTGATAAAAGCGGGATCCGGTTTCCTCCGCCTGGATGCCGATGGCGATGGTGCCTTCCGTCACGGCATCATCGGTCACGGTGATGGTGCCTTCGGGGCGGGTGGTGATGGGTTCTAAGGTAAGGCCATCCACCTCCTTAACCGTAAAGCGGAAGGTGGCTTCCCCATGGTTGCCCAGAGCCTGTTTGGTGATGGGCAGATGGACAAGGACGCTGTAATCGGTATTGGTAACGGTAATGCGGACGCTGTCCTTTAAGCCCAAAGTGCCCGTTACGCTGTTTTTGCCTGCAGCAATGGTGCCGCTTTCCGCAGTGCCGCTGTAGCTGGCTTTGTAGGAGGCCCCTTGGGGGATGACCTCGCTCACTTCATAGTCCGTACCGGAGATGATGCCATCCACCAGAACAGCGGTCTCGCCGGCCTTTAATTGGATGATGCCTAAATCGGCAACGGTTTTTACCTCACGGCCTACGGTGTATTTGGTGCCGATGGGCAAAGGCTCGCCGCCCAGCTTTACGTAAAAAGCATATACCTCGTCATCCGCCATGCCGGCCGCCAGGGCCTTCTGCTTGGTGATGGAAAGGGAGGATAATTTGCTGAAGTCCAGCTTGTTATAGTAGGTGACCACCTGGGTCTGATCGGCGCTGAGGGCACCGGTGCGGTAAGCGGTAAACTCGCTGGTGCCGCCGCCCACGGTGTAGATGGTACCGGGCAAACGTCCTACATAGTACTCAATATCGCTGTACTGGCCCGTTACATTGGTGGGGATGACCTCCTCCACAACATAAGCGGGGGTGGCGGTGCTGCGGCTTCTGGCAAGCATATCGTGGAACTGGGCACTCTGCCCGGGGAGGATGGTAAAGTACCCCCCATCACCCACGGTGCCGGTGCTCACTTTAACGCCCTCTTCGATGATATCATACACCGTGCCTTTGGGGATGAACAGCTCATTGGTGGCGTTGCCGCTGGCATCGGCCTTTAATACCCTGAAGGTGTAGCCCAGGGTGTTTTTGATGTAGGTGTTCAGGTCCGGGTTGTTGCTTTCTTCCAGTTCCTTCGTCACCGTTAAGGAATGGTTGGGCAATTCCGGCATGTTGTAGCGCAGACGGCAGTAAGAGATGTTGCCGCCCCGCTCCATATAGAAGAATTTTAAAGAGAGTTTGCTGTAATCGGGGAAGGTGGTGCCGCTTAAATTAAAGATCTCCTTTAAGGTGCGGCTGCGGGCCTCGGAGCCCGTACCGGGGAAGTCCGTCACTTTGCCGGTGGCAAAATCGATGTACCCGCTGCGGGAAGCATGGGTTCCGCCGATATCCAGCACCAGTTTGTAATCGTAATCTCCCTTTTGTGCGTTCCACACGCCGATGTACACGAATACATCGTCATCACCGTGGAAGTCAAAGACCATGTCCTCACCGGCGACCTGGCCGCCCTTGGGCATAAAGAACTCAAAATCCACCGTCATGCCAAACCAAAGGTCCACATCGGTCAAAAGCTTGGCAGCCTGGTTGCCCGTGCTGAGGGTGGTATCGATGAGCGCCGTGGAAGGGGTAAGCTCGTTAAAGGGCAAAAAGTTGCTGCGCTGAATGTCGGTACCGTCGATGGGGGTGTAATTGGGGCGCACAACGGTATCGTACAAGGTAAAGTTGGTGCCGTTAAAATAGGCGGCATCCTGGGCGGAATCATAGTAGTGGTAGTGGAGGCTGTCCTCCTGGAAGAGGCGGCCGCCATCATGCATGGTTTTGACATGGTACTTGGAATCGGGAGAGAAGTACACCGCGAAGGAATCGCCATCCACCGTCTGGGGGTAGCCATCCGCCGTGAGGTAGTCGCTCA
This sequence comes from Clostridiales bacterium, assembly GCA_015056185.1. Taxonomy (GTDB): domain Bacteria; phylum Bacillota; class Clostridia; order Christensenellales; family QAND01; genus QAND01. The sequence goes on from SVGV01000046.1 coordinate 10,263, forward strand.
TGACGGGGTTGTTGTATTCCAAAGCGGTGTCGGTGCCGGTGCCGTCCACACTGCCTTCATAGCCGGGGTCGCTTTCCTCAAAACCGGCGTTATGATGGAAGAACTTATAGCCCCTTTTGCTTAAGGAGCTGGTGGAATCGTCATTTGCCGATGCATCGTAGTTAAACAAGCTGACCTTTACGTCGATGGGAATGCCCGCAACCGTATGGATGGCAGGAGCGCTGCTCTTACTGGGGGCAGCAAAAACAGCAGTATCCCAAATGAACCGGTACTGCTCAAGCTGATCATAATTGGTAATATAGCCTTTTAAGCCCTCATCCAGAGTGCGGTAAAGCCCGTAAGCATCCTGCACCTGAGCGTAGAGGGCATCCATGGCGGCGCCGTTGTTCTGGGATTCATACAGTGCGATCGCCGCCTCAAATTCATCCAGGGTGGGCAGTGCATCGATGGCAGCCACCGTACCCTTTACTTTTGCAATATCAAGTTCGCTAAGCTCCCCATACAGACAGGCTTCGGTATGGGTGTGCCCTTCCATACTGCAGTCTTCCTGGGCAAAGACCAGCTGCATGGGCGTAGCGACGGCACAAAATACCATCAGGAACACCAATGCTTTACACAGGGCGTTTCTGAGCGAGAGTTTCAGGTTTTTCTGTTTCATCTCCGATCATTCCTTTACCGTGGAGTGTGGAGCGGAAACCAAAAAAGGCCGGTTACACATGCGCAAGCGTCTTTTTTGAGATTCCGCTTGTGTGCGTTTTTATGCGTTCCCTTTACCAGAGTAAACGTGCATTTGCACATTATTTGCCAGTGGCTGGAAATTACATTAGTTTACATTTTCTGCACTTTCTACAGTTTTAATGATAATCACTCACAATAAAGAAATCAAGTGTTTTTTTGTAAAATCGGCCGGTTTTAAGCGGCATATGCCGTATATTCATTTTTTGCACAGGTTACCTTCCAAATGCTGTTAATGGCGCCGTTATCTTCCATTTTGCTCCAAATTTTGCGTATTTTTTAGCCCCATCTTCGCAGTTTTGCAGCCCTCTTCCCCTGTATCCTTTTGACAGATGCTCCCATGCAAATCCAACAAACGCACAGCTCTTCCCCCGTTGTTTTTCCCCGGGAAATCTGCAAAAAAACAACCCGCCTTTTGCCTCTGCAAAAAGCGGGTCTGCTTTTATGAGTCATTTCGTTAAAAGCCCCTTATGCCCTGCGTTTACGCAGCATCATAAGGAATGCGCCGGCACTCATGAGCATCAAAGCAAGGTACAGGCCCATGGAGGAACCATCGCCGGTCTGGGGGACGTCTTTTATGGATACCGTCACCACATAAACGGGGCTTACAGCTTCGCCCAGCTCGTTTTTGACGATGCAGCGGTACTTAGCTTTGCCGGTTTCATCGGTGGGGGCATCAAAAGTGGGCTCGGTGGCACCTTCGATATCTTGAAAGCCGTCGCCCTCATCTACCTGCCACTGGTAGCTTTCCCCGTATTCTTCCTCCACCGTCAATGTCAGTTTTTCGCCCTTCTGTGCGCCGATGGGCTTTTCCTCGCCGGGGTCTTCCACCACGGGGGGGCGCATTTTGCGCAGAGAGAACACCGCGCTTTGGGCGCTGCCGGCACGGTTGGTTGCCACACAGCGGTAACGGCAATCCAGGTCATCCTCCGCCGCGGCAGGGATCAGATAGGTGGGGTCGGTGGCGCCTTCGATATCTTCAAAGCCGTCGCCCCCATCCACCTGCCACTGGTAGCTGTCAGCATCGGATGCGGCAGCGATCAGCTCTACAGCATCGCCCAAAGCAACGGTCTTTACAACGTCAGATGCCGGCGTGCTGAATACGGGCGCCTTCAAAACAGAGTGGGAAAACACGGGGCTGATGGCGCTGCCACCGGCATTTTTGACGATGCAGCGGTAACGGTAGCCAACATTGGCAGCAGAGATGGCCTCCGTGGTGTATTCCTTTTCGGTAGCTCCGGGAAGGTCGCTAAAGCCGTTGCCATCGCCTTTATCCACCTGCCACTGGTACTCTTTTGCATATTTCGCCGTAACAGAAAGGGTGTCGGTTTCCCCTGCAGGGATCTTTTTGTGCAGATCAGCTTCAGGGGCGGTCACGGTGGGCTTTACGATGTCCACAGCGGTTTTGTACACAAAGTAGTTCTGGTAGCTCGGCTTATCTGTCTTCAGCACATGAAAATCCAGCGTAACGCGGATGCCATCCTCAAGCTGTACGGCATAGCCGTGATCCGGGATGGTAACAGCAGCAGCGCTCTTGCGGACCTCCTCCATAAACTCAAGGTCGATGCGCCAGCCGTTAAAATCATCGGTAAAATGCCAGATCATCTGCTGCATTTTGATTATGTCTCCAAAGGTGACCTCCAGGGTATCGGGGTCTACCTGCAGAGTTTTCACAAACAGAGTCTTCAGCTCGTTGCCGACGCTCTCTCCCTTTATGTGGTTGATGGCCTCTTTGGAAGGGGCCACGGTAAATACATCGTCTTTATCCGCCTCCTGATCACCATAGTCGATGCAGTAACCATGGTAACCATCGCTGAACTCAATATTATAGTGGCCGTCTTCCATCGCGGTCACCGTTTCACCAACGCGGGTGCAGCAATCATCTGCGGCGGCAAACGCCGTCATGCACATGCACAATACAAGGATCATAGAAACAAAGGCAAATAACGTCTTTTTCATTGTATCACTCCATCCAATGACGTTAGCAAGATTTTATTAGATGCAAAATGTGTCTGTCAAGATAATGGTTGTGGCTAATTCTCATTTCTCTGTTTTTGCACAGAAGCAGGATGGATGGGTGCAGGCACTGCCTGCTATGTTGCAAATGGCTGAGAACTCACCCCATTACCGCGGGTTTCAGCGCACATACCAGCACGCCAGTTGTCCGCGGCGTGGATGC
>SVGV01000001.1 GCA_015056185.1 Clostridiales bacterium
GTACTCCTGCATGGCCTTTTCAGCATCGATGCCGCTCAGGTGGCTCAGCTGGTTATCGGCCACGAATTTGAATTTGATCTCGTTAGGCATGCCGGAAAGGCCGCTGGTATAAGCGGGGGAGACTACCGGGTCTGCAAGCTCCCAGATGCCGCCGACGGGATCTTTAAAGGCGCCGTCACCGTATACCATGACCTCAAGCTTTTTGCCGGTACGCTCAAACAGCTTGGCCTGGATGTCCGCAACCAAGCCGCGGCAATCCCGGGGGAAGAGTTTGACCTTTTCTTCGCTGGCAAGGTTGCTGCCCAACAGGCCGTATTCGGGGTTAAAGCCGCTGCCGTCCACGCTTTCATTTAAGAGTTCATCGATGCCGACCACCGTTTGTGCACCGGCTTCCGTCAGGCGGCGCTTGGTGCGGCGGCGGCTGTGGATATCCGCCACCAGGCAGTGGGAGGTCTTGCTCAAAACAGCGCAGGGGTCATTGGTGAACATCAGCTCGACGTTGTCCCCAAGATTCTGGTAGAAATCAACATAGTCCACGCCGGTAAAGGGGTGTTTGTAGCTGCCAAATACGGAGCGGAACTCTTCAAGGTTCATGACGGTGGTATAGGGGTTGATGCCTGCATCCAGCAGGGCATCGGCATCCATGAGGTGATTGCCGACTTCATCGCTGGGGTAGCTGAGTGCAATAATGACTTTATCCAGCCCCTTTAAGATGCCCCGCAGCAGTACGGAGAACCGGTTACGGCTGAGGATGGGGAAAATAACTGCGGCTTCGCCCTGGGGGAATTTTTCCCTCACAGCTTTTGCGATTTGATCGGTGGTGGCGTAGTTGCCCTGGGCACGGGCCACGATGGACTCGGTGATGGCAACAACATCTTTATCATGAAGCTGAATGTTTTCTTCTTCCACTGCGGCCAAGAGGTTTTCCGTTACGATTTCACAAAGGTCGTCCCCCTGCCGGATGACGGGCATACGAATACCCATGCTTACGGTGCCGATTCTGCTCATACTGAGCACCTCCTTGTTAGATGAATGGACTTTGTACCGTATTACAACAAAGTATTATACAAAATTTTTCCCTATATGAAAATATCTGATTCTCTATTTTTAGTAAATTTCATTTTTCTATTGGCGCCATGACGGCACTGTGAAGGTTTTTGAATATTTTTTTGATCTGTTTTTCCCACAGTGGCCGGTGCATGGTATACTGTAACCAACAACAGATTCATGGATTGGAGCGGAAGAATGAAACTGATCTCCTGGAATGTAAACGGCCTGCGGGCCTGTATGAATAAAGGGTTTTTGGATTTTTTTGCTGCGGCCGATGCCGATGTATTTTGCCTGCAGGAAACCAAAATGCAGCCGGACCAGGCTGCGGTGCCCATCGAGGGGTATTACCGCTATTGGAACAGCGCGGAAAAGAAGGGGTATTCCGGCACGGCCATCTTTACCAAGCGGGAGCCGTTAAGTGTGGTGTATGACATCCCCGATACCCCGCAGAAGGGGGAGGGCAGGGCCATCACCCTGGAATTTGAGGATTTTTACCTGGTCAACCTATATGTGCCCAACGCCCAAAAGGAGCTGGCCCGCATCGATTACCGCATGGCCTGGGAGGATGACCTGCGCCGCTATGTGTGTGAGCTGGATCAGAAAAAGCCGGTGTACATCTGCGGGGATCTTAACGTGGCCCGCCATGAGATGGATTTAAAGAACCCCAAGAGCAACCGGGGCAGCGCGGGTTTTTCCGATGAGGAGCGGGGCAAGATGGAAGAGTTGCTTGCATCCGGCTTTACCGATGTGTTCCGTGCGCTGTACCCTGAACGGGTGGCCTACACCTGGTGGTCTTACATGTTTAACGCCCGTAAAAATAACGCCGGGTGGCGCATCGATTACTTTTTAGCCTCTGACCGGGCCATGGATGGAGTGGAGGATTTTATCATCCACAGCGATGTGATGGGCAGTGACCACTGCCCCGTGGAATTGAAACTGAAGTAGAGGGAACACGGCCCGCCAAATTTGGCGGGCTTTTTGTTTTTGTGCAGATTTTACTGTTATTTTGTCCGTTTGATGATACAATACAAAGGCATGATAAATTAGGTATAGGTTAGAAACGTGGAACAGAACGAGAATCAAAAGAAAAAGAAGCTGGTTTTCCTGCTCATAGGCGTGGCGCTGTTTTTGCTGGGGGCCCTGATCGGTGTGATGGTCGGCGGCAACGGAGGTGCATCGGGGGATGGACTCACCCTTGTGGTGGACCCGGATGCGGAGGATCTTTTGCCCTCTGCCCCGCCTGAGAAGCCCAAAGAGGATGAGGGCATCGCCATCCCCGGGTATGGTACCATCGCTTTAAAGGCAGGGGAGCGGGACCAGCGGGTCAACTTTTTTAACCCGGAAGGGAATAACTGCTATTTTGTGCTTTCCTTGCAGCTGAAGGACGGGGAGGAGATCTATCGTTCTCAGATGATCCCGCCCGGCAAGCGCATTACGGCCATCCACCTTGTAAGAGCGCTGGATGCGGGCAGGTACGAGGATGCCCTGCTGTGCTATGATTGTTATTCGCTAAATGACGATTTAACGCCTTTAAACGGTGCTGAGATCGTTGTGGAATTAAACGTGGAATAAGGAGTATGAGAGATGAAGCGTGTATTAAGTGTTTTGTTGTGCCTTGCCATCATGCTCATTGGTATGGCTACTGCCATGGCCACCAATGAGATCAGCGGCAGCAGTACCGGCGTTGGCAGCAGCACCGTCACCATGACAGCTACCCAGGCAGACCCCACCTATGTGCTGAAGATTCCCCAAACCATTAATTTGGGAAGTCTGACCCGCACGGAGGAAAGTGATATTCAGAGCACCGATTTTACCGTTACGATGGTCAGCATGGAAAACTTTTTTGATTCCTATACTAGCGTTGATCTGTCTGTAAGCGGCAGCGGTGCGAATGGTGCATTTGAGTTGAAGCAGGCTAATGGAGATAAAACTGTACCCTATAAAGTGTATATGGGAGTAGAAACTATCGCTATTGATCCCGGTGAATTGTTGTTCTCCATCTGTGGAGTTGGGGAGCAACTGGGACGCATCGAGCTGGATACCAAAGATATCCCCGCGGCGGGCACCTACAATGGCACCATGACTTTTACCGCAAAGATCAAATAACCGTAAGCAAGGAAAAAGCCGATGGAATTCCATCGGCTTTTTGTGTTTGTTGTAACCTGTGGTATACTGGGCAGGAAAAGAAAAAACTGGAGGATCATGACCCATGACCCAATGTGTAGAACCCCATCTTTGCTGCGGATGCGCCGTTTGTGCTGCTGTTTGCCCCGCAGGTGCCATCACCATGAAGCGGGATGATGAGGGATTCCTTTACCCCGGGGTTTCAAATAGCTGCATCGATTGCGGCCTGTGTGTGGAAAAATGCCCCGTTTGCGCGGTGGAAGGCATCCGTATGGCGGACCACGGCCTTTCTGCCTATGCGGCCCATGGGGCAGAGGAGGGTGAGCAGCTTTCCTGTGCTTCCGGCGGTGTGGCTACGGCCATCAGCAAAAAGGTGCTGAAAGCCGGCGGTGTGGTTTACGGTGTGGCCTATGGCGAAAACTACCGCAGCACCCGATACATCCGCGTTGAGCGGGAAGAGGAACTGGAGCTCCTCAAGGGCAGCAAATACATCCAGAGTGAAAAGGATGGCCTGTGGCAGGGGGTAGAAGAGGAACTGCAGACCGGGCGGCTGACACTGTTTGTTGGCATGCCCTGCGATGTGGCTGCGCTAAAGGCCTATTTGGGGAGGGAATACGAGAACCTCATCGCCTGTGAATTGATCTGCCACGGCATTACATCGCCCAAAGTACAGGGGGATTACCTGGATGATCTGGAACGGCAGATGGGTGCAGCCACGGCCTATTTTACCGTGCGCTACAAAAAGGATGGCTGGTACCCGCCCCACATCAAAGCGGTGATGGAAAACGGCAAGGAGGAGATCGTCCCCTTTTACGCTACCTCCTTTGGGTATGCCTACGAATACTTTTTGCGGCCCAGCTGCAACAACTGCACCTTTAAGGGGGAAAACCGCTGCGGCGACATCACTCTGGGGGATTATTTGGGCATGACGAAGGACCACCCCGGGTATTCCGAAGGGGGCATCAGCGCAGTGATGATCAACAGTGAAAAGGCGCGGCCCTTTGTGGAAGACCTGCCCAACATGGTGTACACCCCCGTACCCTATGAGGAGATCGTGGCGTGCAACAAGCGCATGAGCATCCCCGCACGGCCCAAACCCCAGCGGGAGGAAGTGCGCCTGTGGGTGTGCGGTGAGGGCCTTGCCAAGGGCTTTGCCGCCAAAGAAGAAAAAGGCCCCGTAGGGCCCAAGCCCCAGTAAGGGAACAAAAGCCGAAGGGATGCGTCCTAATATAAGAGGGTGCTCCTTCGGTTTTTTTAAAAAAAGGGAAAAATAAAAGCACCCCAAACGGGATGCTTTTATTTGGTGCCGGAGGCCGGACTCGAACCGGCACGGTGTTGCCACCGGTGGATTTTGAGTCCACTACGTCTGCCAATTCCATCACTCCGGCAGGACCTAATTATAATATCAGAAACAGGGGCACCCCGTCAACTGCCTTGAAAGGATTTTTTTGGGGAATCGGAACAATGAAAGAGCAACCGGATGAACTGACCATCAGGCGTGCCCAGCGTGGAGAGGAAAACGCCGTAGAACTGGTGCTGACCGCCTGTGAAGGGCCGGTCTATCGGGTGTGCCTTTCTATGCTCCATTCCAAAGAGGATGCATTGGATGTTTGCCAGGAGGCCCTTTTAAAGATCTACCGTAGTTTAGGCCGGTTTCGGTTTCAATCGGCGTTTTTCAGCTGGGTGTACCGCATTGCCATCAACGCCTGTTTGGATCATTTGCGCAAAACAAAGGGGAAGCGCCAGTGGGAGGAGACCATTTACCAGCCCCGCCATGAGGGATTAGTGGCACCGGAACCGGACCCTTTTACGGCGGCACTGAAGCAGGACGATGCTGCCAGGGTGCGCCGCGCCCTTGATCAGCTGACGGAGGAGCATCGTGCAGTGCTCATCTTGCTGGAGTATGAGGGGCTGAGCTATGAGGAGATCGCAAAAGTGCTGAAGATAAGCACCGGTACCGTGAAAAGCCGCATCCACCGGGCGCGGCGGGCCCTGATGGATTTTTTAAGGGAGGAACCTTTTTAAGGGTACTGCGTCCAATGGGGTGAAAGGATGTGGTACCATGAAAAAACTGTATTTGTTGATGGCGATCCTCTGCCTTTGCATCGCAGCGGTGGGCTGCGGAAGTCAGGGGGCACAAGCGGCCCCTACCCTTGCGGTCAATGCGGAGGGCGAGGCAACCATTACGCCGGATATGGGCTATGTGACCTACGTGGTGGAAACGGAAAGCAGTACCGCAAAGGGCACGCAGCAGCTGAACCGGAAGAAATCCGATGCCATTGAAGGGGCGCTTTTAAAGCTTGGCATCGAAGAAGGGGATATTGCCACGGTGGATTATTCCCTTTGGCCGGATTACACCTACAGCGGCAGTACCCGGCGACTTAGGGCCTATGTATGCCGCAACACCGTTACGGTGGCGGTGAAGGACTTAAACCTCTTAGGGGATGTGATGGATACCGCCATAGCGGATAACAGCTGCAGGATCCAATCCACCGAGTTTACCGTAAAGGATCCGGCTGCAGCCAGCGCAGAGGCGTTAAAGGCTGCGGTAAAAAACGCCCGTACCGAGGCGGAGGCCATGGCAGCGGCATCGGGCAAGGTGCTGGGGGATGTGGTGATGGTATCCGACAGCCAGATCAAGGATAGCTCTGTGGTGTATGATTCTTACCTGGAGGCGGAAGCCCTGCTCAGCGATAAAAATGCGGGCATCAGCACGGGGGACATCCGTTTTTGCGCCACCGTCAGCGTGGTATACAAGCTAAAATAAAAAAGGCGCCCAATGGGCGCTTTTTTTATTTTAATTCTTTGCCGCAGTATTCACACACCATGCCTTTGCCGGGTACGGCATGGCCTTCCGCCCCGCAGTAGCTGCACCGGATGGCAACGGGCTGGGGGTCATACCGTGTGCCGCCCAGGCCCGGCATCACCAGGGTGCGGGCGCCGTAATCGATATAGCAGTTTTCAAAATAGCCGCCATCGATCATCTTTTCCAGATCTTTCAGTGCGGCCTCATAGCTTGCGGGAAATGCCGATGCGATGGCATCGATGCTGCCGTTGCCGCTGATGGTAACGATGGATTTGTACCGTTCATACCGTTTGCCCCGTTTGATGTAATCCTGCCCCTTTGCGGTCAAAAACCCGCCGCCTATGATGAACGCTGCGATCAAAAAGACGAGAACGCACACGGCAATGGCGGGTTCATCTGCAAGATTGCCCTCCAGAAAGGCGGTAAAAAGAGCCAGGGTAAAAATGCACATGATGCTGATGCCGATGGTCTTTAAGATGTTGCCGGCGGCGGTATAGTTCCGTTTTTGCGCGATCAGTTTGCGCACAAGTAAATAAATGCCGATGGGGGGATAGATGAAAAAGAACAGGCATATGACCTTCCAGGAGGTGGTTTTTTGCTTCATGGGTTCACTCCTACACATGGGCTGAATATAGGTTAGAGCATTTTTTGCATTTCATCAAGTGCCAAAGAATGGGGAAAACATCTGGGGGATTTGCGTTATTTGGCCGGCTATGGTACCATTTTTTTGAGGAGTGATCCACATGAAGATCGTTGGAATTGACGGCAACAGTTTGATGCATCGTGCCTTTTATGCGCTGCCCCCTTTGACCAACCCCCAGGGGTTGGAGACCGGGGCTGTGTATGGCTTTATGAATATGCTTTTTAAAGTGGTGGAGGAGCAGCGCCCCGATTATTTGGCGGTGGCCTTTGATATGCACGGAAAGACCTTCCGTCATGAGGCCTTTGCCGATTACAAGGCGGGTCGCAAAAAGACCCCGGAAGAGCTGCGCTACCAGTTTGACATGGTCAAAGAAGCTTTAACGGCCATGGGTGTTGCGGTATTGCAGCGCCAAAACTACGAAGCGGATGATATTTTAGGTTACCTTGCCAAGACTGCCAAAGAGCAGGGCATGGAAGCGGTGCTCATCACCGGGGATAAAGATGCTCTGCAGCTGGCGGGGGAAGGGGTGCAGATCCTGCTGACCAAGCGTGGCATCACCGATTATGAATTGTTAAATGCCCAGGGCGTTTACGATAAAATGGGCGTCTGGCCCGATGCCATCCCCGAATTAAAGGGGCTGATGGGGGACACCTCTGATAACATCCCCGGGGTGCCCGGTGTGGGGCCTAAAACGGCGGTGACTCTTTTGAGCCGCTTTGGCACTGTGGAAGAGGTGCTCAGCCATGCCTCAGAAGCCAAGGGCCCCAAACTGCAAAAAGCCCTTGTGGAATACCGGGACCAGGCGCGGATGAGCCGGGACCTTGCGGTGATCGACCCCCATGTGCCGGATATGCCTGAAATCAGCACCATGGCATACCATAAGCCCCGCTATGATGAGGTAAAAGAGGTGTTTACCCGCCATGGATTTACCTCCCTTTTAAGGCGCATTGCTGCTGACGCGGGGGATGCGGCCCCCGTAGAGGAACCGGCAGCCCCTAAGGCACCTATGGCAGAGCTGATCCCCTTTGCTGATGCTGTGATGCGGGCAGAAAATGAAAAGACCATCGGCGTCCTGCTGACGGCAGAGGAAGCCTCCATCGCGGGGGATGGGTTTGTGGGGCGCATCGCCATCCGCAAGACCCTGCTGGATGAGGGCATGGAGCGCAGCGAAGTGTTAAAGCTCCTTTTGCCTGTGCTTGGCAATGAGAAGATCGTAAAGATCACCATGGATGCAAAGGCACTCGCCCACGAGATCGCCCCGTTTGGGGCCACGCTGTGCGCCGCAGAAGATGTGATGCTGGCAGCCTATGTGCGGGACCCCGCACTGGGCAGGGCATCTGCAGCGGCGTTGTGTGAGCGCTATGGCATCACCGATGTAAGTGCCCATGGGCTTTTGCATCTCTTCCCCCTGTTGATGGCAGAACTAAAGCAGGAGGGCATGGAGCAGGTATACCGTGAGATGGAACTGCCCCTTTACCGGGTGCTGTTTGCCATGGAACAGCGGGGCTTTAAGGTGGATGTGGACTTTTTGCGCCAGCTTTCCGCCCAGTATGCAGAGCGCATCACGGGGCTGGAAGAAAAGATCTACGAAAGCGTGGGCAAACGGTTTAACATCAATTCCCCCAAGCAGCTGGGGCAGGTATTGTTTGAAGAATTAAAACTGCCGGTGATCAAAAAGACGAAATCCGGCTACAGTACCGATGCTGAGGTATTGGAGCAGCTTTCCGGCCGCCACGAGGTGGTGGATTGGGTGCTGGAATACCGCAAAGCCGCCAAGTTAAAATCCACCTACCTGGATGGTTTGACTGCCGTTGCGGACCCCAACAGCCAGCGCATCCACACCCGGTTTACCCAGAATATCACGGCTACCGGGCGGCTTTCCTCCATCGAGCCCAATCTGCAGAACATCCCCGTGCGCACGGAGCAGGGCAGGGAGATCCGCAAGGCGTTCATCCCCTTTGAAGAGGGCAGGGTGCTCATCGCGGCGGATTACAGCCAGATCGAGCTGAGGCTGCTGGCCCATTTTGCTATGGATGATGCCATGATAGAGGTGTTTCAAAACGGGGGTGACATCCACACCGATACCGCTGCAAGGGTGTTTAATGTGGATGTGGCCGATGTAACAAAGGAGATGCGCTCTGCCGCAAAAGCGGTGAACTTTGGCATCGTGTACGGCATCAGCGATTTTGGCCTTGCAAAGAACATCGGTGTGAGCCGCACGGAAGCGGCGGGGTACATCGAGACCTATTTTGCCCGGTTCCCCGGGGTGAAGCGGTATTTGGACCGCAGTGTGGCCGATGGCACAGCCCGTGGTTATACGGAGACCTTGTTTGCAAGACGGCGCTACCTGCCGGAATTGAAGAGCCGCAACTACAACATGCGGGAATTCGGCAAGCGGGTGGCCATGAATGCCCCCATCCAGGGGACGGCGGCAGACATCATCAAGCTGGCCATGATCCGTGTAGAGGAAGAATTAAAGCCTTATGGCGAGGATGCTGTTTTGATCTTGCAGGTCCACGACGAACTCATTGTGGATTGCGCCGCCCATGTAAAGGATGAGGTGGCAGAAAAGCTATCCGCCGTGATGGGATCCGTCGTGGAATTGGCAGTGCCCCTCATTGCAGAGGTAGGCTTTGGCGAAAACTGGCTGGATGCAAAATAAAAAAAGCCCCCTGAGGGGGCTTTTTGTTTAGCGCAGGATCTTACTGCCGAGTTTGCCGTGGAAGCTGGTATCCTTGGTGGTTTGGATATTGATGCCCTTCATAGCGGATACTTTTGCGCAGATACTGAACAGCAGCAGGCTGTATTCAAAACTGGCATAGTCATTGTGATTGGCAGAACGGACGGGGAAATCCCGGTCATCACAGGCGGATTTACCGGCAATGATCATGTAGTTGGACCACTGAGCCAAAACATCCTTTAAGGTTTTCATGCGGGGCTCTTTGCCGGTATCGATGAGGATAACCAGAGAATCCTCGTTGATGGCATTATAGACACCGTGGATGAACTCTTCAAACTCGTAGCCGCCTACGGGAACGCGGAGGGTCTCTACCAGTTTCAAGGTGCCCTCCAGGGTGATGCCGAATACATCCTTGGTGCCGACCAGGCGGATATCCTTGGATTTTGCAAGCTGATCACCGTATTTTTCGATCCAGGCATTTGCATCATCCAGGATGCCGGGCATAACAAGGGCGGTTTCCTTAAGCTCCTTCAAGGTGTTTTCATAGTCTGCTGCATCAAGCTTGCCATGGGCGTGGGCCCATGCGGCACTGAGAAGCATGAGGTTTAAAATGGTGCACAAAAAGCCTTTGGTCTTGGGTTGCAGATCCCCTTCTTCCCCGCAGGGTACGGTGAGGATATGGTCTGCAACGGTGTCTAAAATAACCCCTTCATCCCTTCGGCCAGCCATGGATGCGGTGACGCAGCCCAGTGCTTTTGCCCGTTCCATCGCACGGAATGCGCCCAAACTGGTACCGCTTTGGGAAACACCGATCACCAGGGTGGAAGCGGGGTCGGTATACAGGTAATCTTCCGCCTGGAAGGGGTAGATCACATCCACAGGGATGCCCATGTTTTTCTGCATAAACAGCTTTGCAGCAGTACCTGCGTGAAAACTGGAGCCACTGCCGCTGATCACTACACGGGTGAAATCCTGTTTTGCTACTTTGGCCATGGTGTGCTTATGGCTCTCGATCATATCGAGCAGACGCTGGGGAGTTTCTCTTAAGCATTCTTCCATTGTAAGCATTGTGGATACCTCCAAATCTTAGTTGTATTAATATAATACCAAACGATAAAATGCGCAAGTGGATACGAAAGCAGCACTGCCCCAAAGAGTAGCCCACAGGGGCCCTGCTGTGGTATCATAACAAAAAGGTGGTGTGACCATGGAACAAAAGGCCTTTGTGCTGGGGATCACAGGGAATACCGGCAGCGGGAAATCCGCAGTTTGCCGTGCTTTGCGCAGCCTTGGCGCAGCGGTTTTGGATGCGGACGCCATCGCAAAAGAATTGCAGCAGCCGGGGGGCGCAGGGCTAAAGGGCATTTGCCAGCTGTTTGGAACGGAATATTTAATGGAAGACGGTACCTTAAACCGCCCAAAACTGGCTAAACTGGTATTTGGCTGTGAAGATCAGCTTAAAAAACTCAATGGGCTGATGTACCCGTTGATCCGGGATGCTATAATGGAACGGGCCCGTGGGCTTAAGGGCCTTGTGGTGGTGGATGCCCCCTTGTTGTTTGATGCGGGGCTGAACACCATTTGTGATGCTGTTTGGCTGGTGACTGCCCCTGAAAAGGTGCGTAAACAGCGCATTATGGCGCGGGATGGCCTAACAGATGAGCAGGCAGAGATGCGTATGGCGAACCAAAGGCCAATCGATGCTGCCCTTGTGGATACCGTGATCGAAAATGATGGAGAGGAATCAGTCCTTGCTGCCCGTGTGGCGGAATTGGTGGCTGCTTTATAAAAGATAGAATGGAACAAAGAAAGCATAGGCGCAGGCAAAACACTGCGGTGAATCGTAAAAAAACCAGAAGGCGGCGGAAAAACGACAGGCGTTCGCCCATTTTGCTGTTGACCATGGCGGTGGTCCTTGCCGCTATTGGGATATCTGTTTTGATGCTCACCAGCGAAAGCAGGCAGAAGGCGGCATACCCCCTTGAATACGAAGAATACCTGATGAAGTACGCAGCGGAGTACCATCTGGAGCCTGCCACGGTGGCGGGGGTCATCCACACCGAAAGCCGGTTTAAAGCCGATGCCCAGAGCAGTGCCGGCGCCCGGGGCCTGATGCAGATCATGCCCAGTACGGGGAAGTGGATCGCAAAACGTATGGGGCTTAGCGGGTTTGACGCAGATCAGCTTTATGACCCCGAAACAAACATCAAAATGGGCTGCTGGTACTTGGATTACCTGTACGACCGTTTTCATGGGGTGGATGATGTGGTGTTTGCTGCTTACAACACCGGCCCCACCCGCATCGATTCCTGGCTTGGCAATGAAGAATACAGTTCCGATGGCCTGCATTTGAACGTGGTGCCCAACCATGTGACGGAAGACTACATCAACAAAGTAAACAGAGCACGCAAGAGGTATGAAGAATATTATGGACTTTAAAGCAAAACTGGGGTGCATCCTGCTGGCCCTGTGCCTGGTTTTCAGCCTGATGGGCTGCGGCGGCCCGGAGGCAGAACCCGCACCCACCCCATCCCCCGATACGGTTGCCCCCGATGATACCCCCGCCAAGGGGGGCAAGATGGGCATTGTAATGCCGAAAAAACCCGGCAGCTGGAATCCCCTTTTGGCAGACAGCCGGGAGATGGTGGATCTGTATTCTTTGGTGTACGATGGCCTTGTCCGCTTTGATGAGCAGATGCGGCCCATCCCTGCTTTGGCGTTAAACTGGGAAAGCGGCGATGGCGGCACCACCTGGCAGTTCCACTTACGGGAGGATGTGCAGTTCCACAACGGCAGGGCTTTGACCGCAAGCGATGTAACGGCCACATTAAAGCTTTTGAAGGGCTATTACGAGAATTCCAAGGTGACCAGCCGTTATGAGGGGATCTTTGACATCATCGACAGCTACAGTGCTGTAGATGAGAATACCGTGGAGATCAAGGTAAAAGTGCCGGGCCACCGGGTGATCTCCGCTATGACCTTCCCCGTATTGCCCAAGAATTACGGCGGCATCAGCACGCCCCCCGCAGGCACGGGGCCCTACACCATCAGCGATTTGGAAAAGGGCAAAACCATGGTGCTGACGGCCAATGGGAAGGGCTGGCGCAGGGAACCCTACATCAGCACCATCACTGTTACGGCCATGCCGGATACCGCAACGGCCCTGAGCTCGCTGGATGTCAACATGATCAGCCTGGTGCACTCCACCTTATTAACGGCGGATCACTACCGCCAGAAGGACCTGATCAAGGTGCAGTCCCTTTTGACCCAGCAGTATGAGTGCATCGTGCCCAATGTGTACAGCTCCGATGTTTCGGACAAGCGTATGCGCCAGGCCATTTTGTACGCCATCGACCGCAGTGAGATCATCAGCTCCATCTATTTGAGCAACGCGGTGGTAGTGGATGTGCCTGTGACCCCGGATAGTTATTTGTACAGCAGCACCTCTTTTACCTATGAATACAGCCTGGCCAAAGCCAAAGAGCTGCTGAGCCAGATGGGCTTTGCCGATGAAAACGATGACGGCTTCCTTGAAAAGAACGGGAAGGCCTTTACCCTGAGCATCCTTGTAAACGAGAACCCCGGTGCCAATACCCGGGCCGATGCCGCAAGATTGATCGCCACCCAGCTTGCAAGGGTGGGCTTAAGGGCGGAAGTGAATGTGCTAAGTTGGGAGAAGTACAACAGTGCCTTAAAGGCGGGACGGTTTGATCTGGCCCTGTGCGGCTATGACATCGGCACGGATTTTGACCTTTCCTTCTTTTTGAGCGGCAATGGCAGGCAGAACTTCAGCAATTTTTCCTCTTCTAAGCTCAACGGTCTGTTAAAGGATTATTCTTCCGCCATGACGGAAAGTGAGATCAAAGAGGCCAGTTTGGAAATACAGAAATACCTGGTGGAGGAACTGCCTGTGATGAGCCTGTACTTCCGTACCAATTCCCTGGTGTATTACGAAGAGATCAAGGGCATTACCCTCAGCAGGGACATGGATGTTTACAAAGCGGTGGAACAATGGCACATTTATTGCCAGGGCGACGATATTAAAGCGGGAGGAAGTCAATAATAGTTATTGACTTTTTCCCGGATTCCGTTATAATAACTAATGCTGTGAATAATGCGGTCATGGCGGAACAGGCAGACGCGCACGTTTGAGGGGCGTGTGGGAGACCATCCGGGTTCAAGTCCCGGTGACCGCACCAAATACTACGAACGAAATTTCGTTCGTAGTTTTTTTGTACCTTTTTTGTGCCGTTAAATGTGGTATACTGAAGCCAGAACAAAATGGGCGCAGCCCGTAACCATATTACCCAATTACAGGAGGAAACTAACATGGCAAATCGTTTTGTATCCAATGCGATCTCTTATCACGGCAAGGGCGCAGTTGCCGAGATCCCCGGTTTGGTAGCAGCCAAAGGCTTCAAAAAGGCTTTTATTGCAACCGACCCTGACCTTGTAAAGTTTGGCGTAACCAAGAAGGTGACGGATATTCTGGATGCTGCCGGCATGGATTACGAGATCTATTCCGACATCAAGCCCAATCCCACCATTGAAAACGTACAGTCCGGCGTGGCTGCCTACAAAGCCAGCGGTGCAGATTACATGATCACCGTGGGCGGCGGTTCCTCCATGGATACCGGCAAGGCCATCGGCATCATCATCAACAACCCTGAGTTTGCAGACGTCCGTTCTCTGGAAGGCGTTGCCCCCACCAAGAACCGCACGGTATACACCATTGCAGTGCCCACCACCGCCGGCACCGCTGCGGAAGCCACCATCAACTACGTCATAACCGATGTAGAGCGTAAGCGGAAGTTTGTTTGCGTGGACGTCAACGACATCCCCGACATTGCTATTGTAGATCCTGATATGATGGCCACCATGCCCAAGGGCCTGACCGCCTCCACCGGCATGGACGCTCTGACCCACGCCATTGAAGGCTACACCACCAAGGGCGCATGGGATCTGCCCGATTGCCTTAACCTTGAGGCCATTCGCCTCATCGGCAAGAGCCTGCGTGCTGCCGTTAACAACGAGGATGCCGGCCGGGAAGGCATGGCTCTTGGCCAGTTTGTGACGGGTATGGCATTCTCCAACGTTGGTCTGGGTATTGCACACTCCATCGCCCATACCCTTGGCGCTGTGTACGATACCCCCCACGGTGTGGCCTGCGCCATGATGCTGCCCATCGTAATGGCTTACAATGCCGATGTGACCGGCGAAAAGTACAAAGCCATCGCCGAGGCCATGGGTGTGGATACCACCGGCATGGATCAGGAAGCTTACCGCAAGGCTGCTGTGGATGCCGTCCGCCAGCTGAGCGTGGATGTGGGCATCCCCACCAAGCTTGATGCCATCAAGGAAGAGGATCTGGACTTCTTAGCTCAATCCGCCTTTGATGATGCCTGCGCCCCCGGCAACCCCAAGGCTGCATCCGTGGAGGATATTAAGGGCCTCATCCGTGAGTTGATGTAATTGATCAAAAAAGAGACGGCGAAAAGCCGTCTCTTTTTTTGCAAGAAATGATGGTTGACACTACCTTGTTCGAGTGTTAGAATACAACACAAAATCAGCCCGATGAAACTTTCAGGATCCCATAAAGAAACTGGAAGCGGAGGAGGCTCTGGAGAATCCCATTGAATTGGGTGCCCAAGGTGCAAGGCGCGTAAGCGCTGAATCTCTCAGGCAAAAGGACAGAGTTGCAGGTTTTCGCAGTGTATTTATCATGTGATCCTGATTTCCGAACCGCCTTCAGCAACGAGGGCGGTTTTTAATTTTGCGTAAGCTTGGAGGAACACTATGGACGCACTGCTATCGATCGTAAAAGAGATCAACTTCTACCTTTCGGACTACATCCTCATCATTTTATTGGTGGGCGTAGGCCTGTACTTTACCATCCGCACCCGGTTTATTCAGGTACGCTGCTTTGGGGAAGCCATGCGCAAGGCCTTTGGGGGCATCAAGTTTAAAGGCGGCAAGCAAAAGGGCGGGTTAAGCTCCTTCCAGGCCCTGGCCACCGCTGTGGCTGCCCAGGTTGGCACCGGCAACATCGTAGGTGCCTGCGGTGCGATTTTGATCGGCGGGCCCGGGGCCATCTTCTGGATGTGGATCATCGCCTTCTTTGGCATGGCCACCATCTACGCAGAGGCGGTTTTGGCCCAGAAGACCCGTGTGGTGATGGAAGACGGTACCGTTTACGGCGGCCCGGTGTATTACATTCGCCAGGCTTTTAAGGGCAAAGGCGGCAAGGTGTTGGCCGGATTCTTTGCGGTAGCCACCATCCTGGCGCTGGGCTTTATGGGTGCCATGGTGCAATCCAACTCCATCGGTGAGACCTGCAGCACCGCTTTTGGCATCCCCCCCTATGTGATCGGCATTGTTGTGGCCCTGGTTTCCGCCTTTGTATTCATCGGCGGTGCCCAGCGGATCGCATCCGTTGCGGAAAAGCTGGTGCCCGTGATGGCGCTGATCTACATTATGGGCAGCCTTGTTGTGCTGGCACTGCGCATTGAGCATGTGGGTGAAGCATTTTCTATGATCTTCCGGTATGCATTTACCCCTAATGCGCTGCTGGGCGGCAGCATCGGCGCAGCATTGAAAAAGGCCATCAGCCAGGGCGTAAAGCGGGGATTATTCAGCAACGAAGCCGGTATGGGTTCCACCCCCCATGCCCATGCATTGGCTAAGGTGAAGGATCCCCATGACCAGGGTGTCATCGCCATGGCAGGCGTGTTTGTGGATACCTTTGTGGTGCTTACCATGACCGCTCTTGTGGTCATCACCACCCTTTATGCCGGTAACGGCATCCTGGCGACGGGGGCGGCCGAGGGCGTAAGCAAAGCCAATATGGCACAGCTGGCCTTTGGCAGTGTGTTTGGGCCCCAGGCGGGTAGCATCTTTGTGGCCATCTGCCTGCTGTTCTTCGCCTTTACCACCATCATCGGGTGGAACCTCTTTGGCAAGATCAACATCGTATACCTCTTTGGTGAGAAAGCTGCCAAGGTGTATTCCGTACTGGCGGTCGGGTTCATCTTTTTAGGATCCTGCCTGAGCAATGATTTGGTGTGGGAATTGACGGATATGTTCAACCAGCTGATGGTCATCCCCAACGCATTGGCCCTCCTTGCGTTAGGATCTTTGGTGGTGAACACGGTAAAGAAAAAGAAAGAGAAATAAAAAAAGAGCCCTTCGGGGCTCTTTTTTTATTTCGTTGCTTTAGTTGCTCTGGAGCGGAATGCCCTTTTTGCGGCCAAGCTGGGGCAGGGTGTACATGAGCACCACTGCGGCGGTAACAAGGGCTGCCACCGTGAGGTAGGTCGCCCGAATGCCGATGGCATCCACAAGGGCACCTGCCAGAAGGTTGCCCAACACGCCCGCCAGGGACTGGGCTGCAGCATTGACGGTGACGACGGTGGATTTTAAGCCGGCGGGGGCTAAGCTGTGAACATAGTTGATGTTGATGCCGATGATCCAGGCGAACACCGTACCGCTGACCACCATAATGGCATAAAGGGACCATACCGAGGTGGTGGCAGCAAGGACCAGGCACTCGATCACATAATAGAAGAAGCACAGGGGGATGAGCTTTTGGGGGTCGAACTTCTTCATTAAGAAAGGCACCAGCATAAAGGAGGGGAATTCCATAAACGCCCGGATGCCAAAGGCGATGCCCTGCAAAGAGGGGTCTGCGTGGATCTCAGAAAGGAGGTAGGGCACCAGGGTGCCGTGGAGCATAAAGGGGATCCACACCACCATAAGGCAGAGGATGTGGCTGACCAGGTAGTAGTTTTTAAACACTCTGCCCAGCTGCAGCTTGCCCCGCTTTTCTCCCGTGGCGGTGGAAGAATAATCCCCTAATTTGCGGGTCAGTAAAATGACGGGGGCTAAGATCAGAATGGGAATGTAAAACATGGCCCCCACGCCGAAGGCCGCCATTAAAGGGGTGGATAGCAGGGCGATAATGGAATAACCCAAGGAGCCCCATTTACGGGCTGCGCTGTACTGCACCTTGGGGTTGGCCGTCTGCACCTGCATTAAGTAGCTGTCCGTCAGAGAACCCACGGGGGAGCGGACCCAGGCACCTGCCACCACGAATACCACCACAAGGGGGAAGGTAGCGATCTTAATGGGCATGGTAAGGGGGATGCCCAGCCACACCAAACAGGTGAGGGTGAGGGTCACGTACATGGTTTTGCGGGGGGAACCGATCTTATCCGCAATGACGCCAAACAAGGGGGGTGTTAACAGCGCCATTAAGGAGTTGATGCTCAGTACGGTTCCAAGCATCATGCTGGACATGCCCGTGCTGCGCAGCACCACTGCCAAATAACTGCCGCCCGTAAGTCCGCCTACGATGAGGAAATCCAGAATGTTCAGCCGAAGCTGGATCTTTTTGTGGTCCATGATGATTCCTTTCTAAAACTTTATATCCACCATTTTTTCATAGTGTATAAATTAAGTCAAGTTTATGGACGCATCTGAAGATCAGCTTTCAGAAAGGGAAACAAAGGGAATGACTTCCACTTCACCCGCTGCGGTGGTGCAAAGGCACAAACTGTAGCCCGTGGGCGGGGGAAGGTGGATGAGCCTCGCACCTTCCGTTTGGGGGGCAAGGGTATGGCCGCTTACAGTGCAAAAGGATGGAAAAAGGCTGCGGCGGATGCCCATACCCGTGAATTTGACATAGCTTTCCTTGGCGGCCCACACATCAAAAAAGGCCCGGGGATCATCCTGAACATAGGCTTGTTCCAAGGGGTGGTACATCCTTTTTACGATGGCCCGGAAGGAAAGGGGCCGGTGAATCTGCAGATCCGCCCCGATGGGCTCATGAGCAAAGGCACAAAGCCAGTAGCTGCCGCTGTGGCTGATGGAAACATGCACCTGGGGCAGCCGGGGGAAACAGGGCTTGCCCTCGGGGGTTTTATGAAGCACTAAGGGAGTGGGAACTTTTAGCCCAAGAAGAGCGGCGTATTCTTTTGCATGGAGCAGAAGGCGCTCGGTGTTTTCCTGTTTGGTACCCATGGGGTACAGGTATAGGTGGATGGGTGGATGCATGATAAACCTCCACAAAGACTTACAAATATTGTAGATGGTTCCTTAGCCCATTGCAACGAAAATAAAAAAAGGCACTTTCGTGCCTTTTTTTATTTGCTGAAAAGCCCGTCTTTATCCTCACCATCATCGGAATGGTGGTTGTGGTACACGCTGGCACCATCTTTTTTTAAGGGGATGTCGTAGATCTCTTGATAGGAATCCACCTCGGATTCCATCGTGATCTCCGATTGGATCAGGCCGGTGCATTCCGTGCCGGATACCACAGAGCGTTTTGCGATATCCAACACCGGGTCTTTCGCTTCATCATAGGGTTTTGCGGTGGCGGGTGGTACAAGTGGTTCTTTTTGCATACTGACTCCTTTCAAAACAAAAAGGGAGCAAGAATGCTCCCTTTTTGTTACCGTACCCGGAAGGACTCGCAGTCGGTACACTGGATCCCTTTGGGGTTTGCCTCGTGGGTACCCACGGTGATCCGGTCCAGAGAGCAGAAGTTCTCGCTCTGGCAATGATGTGCACACTGCTGCACGGTACAACCAATACTCTTGTTGGCTTTCATCTCTATCACCTCCGAAGACTCAGCGGTATTGTGTGCAGTTTTGCCCCCTTTGATGCACAAAACCGAAAAATTTTTTGCTTTTTGGGGGTATAGGAACAGGGCAAAAACGGATAATAAGGAAAAAGGAGGAGACGGATGGCATCTTACTGGGAAGAACACCTTTTGCGCACAGAATACCCCCTATTAGGGGAAGTAACAGAGGCGGATGTCTGCGTCATCGGCGGGGGCATCACGGGGATGTGCATCGCTTTTGAACTGAGCCGCCTGGGAAAACAGGTGGTGCTGCTGGAGGCAGAGCGCGTCGGCAGCGGTGCGACATCGGGCACCACCGCAAAGGTGACGGTGCAGCACGGCGGGGATTGCTATACAAGATTGATCGGCCGGCGGGGAGAACACCACGGGGTGCGCTACGCTGCCCATGCCCTGTGGGCGCTGCAGCGGTATGAAGAATTGGCAAAGGAATACGGGCTGGATTTTGACTATACCCGTATGCCGTTATACCTGTACTGCAATACGGAGGAAGGCAAAGGAAAACTCATGGAGGAAAAGCATGCCCATGAGCGGCTTGGCATCCAAAGCCAATTAGTGGATCCTTCCGCTTTGCCCTTTGCCGCCCGTGCCGCGCTGATGCTGCCCCTGCAGGGGAGTTTGCACCCCTTAAAGCTGGTGCTGGGCCTTGCCCGGGTGCTGCAAGAAGGGGGCGGCAGGATCTATGAGCACAGCCGTGTGTTAAAGGTGGGGGAAGATGGCGTCGTGACCACCGCCCATGGCGCGGTGCGGGCAAAGCAGGTGGTTTTAGCCACCCACTACCCCATTGAGGATTTCGGTGGACGGTATTTTTTAAAGATGTACCAGGAGCGTTCCTATGCACTTGGCATCCTGGCTCCCTCGTTATTGGATGCCATGTACCTGGGCATGGAGCAGGACAGTGTGGCTTACCGCCCCATGGGGGAGTTTGCAGCGGCATCGGGGGAAAGCCATGAAACGGGCAAGGACCCAAAGGGCAAACCCTACCCCAGGCTCCATCAACGGGTGCAGCAGCAGTTGGGGGAAATAAAGGTATATGGGTGCTGGAATGCCCAGGACTGCATGACCTACGACGGTGTGCCGTTGATCGGCCGGTATCAAAAAGGGGATGAGGTGCGGTTTGTGGCAACGGGCTTTGGCAAGTGGGGCATGACCCATGCTTTAACGGCAGCGAAGATCATCGGGGAATTGGTGGTCACGGGTAACTGTAAAGATGAAAGCCTGTATGCCCCCTATCGGTTTTCGGTCATGGACCTCAGCCGCGGGTATAGAAGGCATTTGGGTACCACCATTGCATCGGTCACGGCGGGGTGGATGGGTCTGCCATCTATAAACAAAGGGGGCAGTGTGCCCGGTGGGCGCATCCGCAGAAGGGGCGGCAAGCGAATGGGCATCTACACCACGGAGTTTGGAGAGGAGATCGCCGTGCACGCAAAATGCACCCACATGGGCTGTGGCTTAAAATGGAACGATGTGGATAAAACCTGGGATTGCCCCTGCCACGGTTCCCGGTTTGACCGCTTTGGCAACGTGCTGGAGGCCCCCGCCACAAGGGGGTTAGGGGAGGAAGATAAGGCATAATCAAAAACCCAGCGCATATGGTTACCTGTAAGGAGGGGACGATATGGAGGGGAAAAAGAGGCTTGGGCCCATCCGCAAAAAGGGGATGGGCCTTTTTATGCTGATGGCGGTCATCATGGCGCTCATCGGGGTGCAGCTGTGGGGCATCGGCGACAGTGTGGTGACCATGGTGACCTACAACATGCGGGATTGGGGGCTAAGCTTTGGGGAAAGCGGCACGGTACCCAGGGGCAATGCCGATGCGGAGGAGCTAAAAAAGCTCAACAGCTATTATGTGGCCCCTACGGAGGAAAAGATCATCTATTTGACCTTTGATGCCGGGTATGAATCCGGCCAGACGGAGCAAATCTTGGATGCCTTAAAAAAGCATGAGGTGCCTGCCGCCTTCTTTTTAGTGGGCCATTATATGGAAAGCTGCCCCGATTTGGTGCGCCGCATGGCGAAGGAAGGCCATGTGGTGGCCAACCACACCATGCACCACCCCAATATGAGTCAGTTAAAAGACCGGGCCGCCTTTGAAAAAGAACTGACGGATCTGGAAGCGCTGTATTATGAAATTACCGGGGAGGAAATGAAAAAATTCTACCGTCCGCCGGAAGGGAAGTTCAGCGAGACCAACCTGAAAATGGCCCAGGAATTGGGGTACACCACCTGTTTTTGGAGCCTTGCCTATGCTGATTGGGATCAAAACGCCCAGCCCAGCCGGGAAGAGGCCTTTCATAAGCTATTAGGCCGCATCCACCCCGGGGCCATTGTGCTTTTGCACAGCACCAGTGCCACCAATGCTGCTATTATGGATGAGCTGATCACACGCTATAAAGAGATGGGCTATACCTTTGGAAGCCTGACCGATTTGCAAAAATAAAGAGCGGCAGCGCCGCTCTTTTTCTTATGATTTACCTTTGAACGATTTACCGCTATAATAAAGGAAATCAATGGAAGGGATGACGAAGATGGATTTACAATCTGCAGAAGTTCTGCTCAAACAATATGTGGAAAAGGATAGTTTAATGAAGCACTGTATGGCCGTTCAGGCTGCCATGGAGGAGATGGCACGGGTGATGGGCGGCGATGTGGAGCGCTGGGCCGTGGTGGGCCTTTTGCACGACATCGACTATGAAAAGTACCCGGAGGAGCACGCCATCAAAGCCCGTGAGATTTTGGAGAGCCACGGGGTGGAAGAGGAGATCATCCGCGCGGTACAGAGCCATGCCTATGGCATGCGGTGCGATGTGGAGCCCATCAGCGATATGGAAAAGGCTGTGTATGCTGTGGATGAGATGACGGGCCTTGTAAACGCCTGTGTTCTGGTGCGGCCCAGCAAGAGCATTATGGACCTGACGGTCAAGAGTGTGAAGAAAAAGTGGAAGGATAAGGCCTTTGCGGCTGCCATCAACCGGGATGTGATCCAGGCGGGGGCGGACAGGCTGAACATGCCCGTGGAAGAACTGATGGGCCATGTGATCAACGGCATGAAGGCCAGGGCAGAAGAGCTGGGCATCAAAGGGGATGCCTAATAGGAGGGCAATATGGGGATCCAAGCGGTGGGCATCGGCACCGGTGTGGCCGATATGCTGCTGAACATCGATAAACTGCCGGGGTACAACGAAAACGCCAATCTGCTGATGCAGAGCAACCAGTACGGCGGCAAGGTGGCCACTGCTATGGCCGCTGTGGGCCGGCTGGGTATGGAGTGCGCCATCATCGGCGTTATCGGTGATGATGTGTGGGGCCACGCCCAGCTGCGTGATTATGCCCGCAGCGGAGTGAATACGGAACACCAAATCATCGACCCCAATGGCGGCACCATTTTAAGCGTGGTGCTTTCTGACCGCGAGGGCAGTCGGAACTTTTTGGGCAACGGCAACCCCAACAAGCAGCGCTGCCGCCCTCTTAGGGTGGAGGACCTGGACGAAACCATGATCCGTAATGCCAAGGGGCTGTTGCTGGATAAGGACGGGGATCCTCAAAGGGCGGCTGCACAGTGGATCCGCCAGAGCGGCGGTGTGGTATGCTTTGATGCCGATGTTTACACCGAAGGCCGGGAAAGCATGATCCCCTATACCGATGCCTTTATTCCATCGGAATTCTATTATAAAGAACGGTATGGGGAAGGCACCCCCGTTGAAGATGCTTTAAGGGATATTGTGAGCCGCGGGGCGAAAACCGCCATCATCACCCTGGGGGAAAGGGGCCTTGTGGGTCTGAGCCAGGGGGAATTCTTTACCCTGCCGGCCTTTTCGGTGGATGTGGTGGATACCACCGGTGCGGGGGATGTGTTCCACGGGGCGTACCTTTATGGGATGATCAAAGGCTTTAGCGTGGTGGAATGCGCCAGGTTTGCTTCGGCGGTGTCCGCCATTAAGTGCAGCAGCATCGGCGGGCGGTCTGCCCTGCCTACTTATGAGATCGCAAAGGAGTTTATGGAAACGGGCAGGCTGGACAGAGGCTGGATCGATGAGCGGGTGCGCTATTACATGCAGCCCTTTGAAATGCAGAAATAAAAAAAGAGCGGGGAGAAAGTCCTCGCTCTTTTTGTTTTTTTATACTTTCATCAGCTTCCACTTGCCGCTTCTGAAGCGGAAGAAGACCATGACAGCCCTGAAGCACTGTTCCAGGGTGATGCCGAACCATGCGCCCATGACGCCGAAGTTCATAACGATGACGAACAGGAAGGCCAGAGAGGGGCGGAGGATCATCATGCTGATGAGCAGTACCATGGCGGTGTAGCGGGTATCACCCGCGCCGCGGAGGCTGGATGCCGTGACGAAGTAGTAGCACTGGATGGGCTGAGTCAGGCTGACGAAGGTGAGTACCTGCGCCGTAAGGGCGATGACCTCGGCCTCGTTGGCGTAAAGCCCCACGATGGGGTGGGCAAAGGTAAAGAGTAGTAAACCGATGAGTACAGCTACGGCAAAACCCACTTTATTGGTCTCCCGTGCGTATTCTTCTGCAAGATCGGGGCGTTTGCGGCCCAGGTTCTGCCCGACAAAGGTGGTGGATGCCACGCCGAAGGCCTGGCCCGTGGTGAAGGAGAGGCTTTCGATGTTGATGGTGATGGTATGGGCGGCAAAGGCCACGGTGCCAAGGCCGGCTACGATGCGGGTAAAGATGAACTGGCCCACACGCATACCAAGCTGTTCCACCATGGTGGGGGTACCAACGCGGAGCATGCGGCGCACCACTTCTTTATCGATGGATTTGTGCTCACGGGAGAGGTACACGTACTGCTTTTTGCGCAGCAGGATGAACAGACCCATAAAGAAGGCGATGACAAAACCCAGGCTGGTGGCGATGGCAGCGCCGGCTACACCAAGCTGGGGGAAACCCAGGTTGCCGTAGATCAGGCAGTAGTTGAAGAACACGTTGACAAGGTTTGCCGTCATGTTCATATAAAGTGAGGCTTTGGTGTTGCCCACGCCCCTTAAGGCAGCCGTGATGGCCATGCCGGCGATGTTAAAGGGCATACCGATGAGAATGTACTTGAAGTATAGTGCGCCGTAATAGGTTGCCTGGGCATCGCCGCCCATGATCCCCACCAGGTTATAGACAAAGAAATAAGCGATGGTGCTGAGCACGATGGACAGAATGATGGAGATGATGAGGTTGCTGCTGGTGGCGGTATTGGCGGTATCCTGCCGGCCTTCGCCGCGGCTGCGGGCAACCAAAGCGGTGCAGCCTACGTTTAACGCCTGGAACAAAGCTAAAATCAAAAACTTAGGCTGGTTGGTAAGGCCGATGGCAGTAATGGCATAGCTGCCTAAATCGCCTACCATCATCATATCCACAATGCCGCACAGAGAAACCAGGATCATTTCCAGTGCGCTGGGCCACGCCATACGGAAGATATCCCACCGGATCTCCCGTTTTGTGGGGTGATCCTTTAGCATAAAATTGTGGGGCGCTTTTTCCTTCTTACTGAACAGAGCCAATCCCTTCACACCTTTCGAAAGAATCCGGCATAAAAAAGGCCACCTACCATAGTGGCTTTGCCGGAATGGACAGAAAAACTTTTAATGGTTATACTATACACCCTTCAAGATAAATTGCAAGCCATTGGAAGAAAAAAGTTGGCATTGCAACATTTGAAATTTACGCTGCTTTGTGTTGAAATAATCTGGAAGAGGTGATGGATATGAAGCGGACGATTGCGGTGATCGATGGAAAAGGCGGCGGCCTGGGAAGGGCCGTGGTGGAATCCTTATTAAAAGCGGGGGTAGAAGGGCAGATTTTAGCCCTGGGCACCAATGCCATTGCTACTGCCAATATGTTAAAAGGCGGTGCTCATGACGGCGCCAGCGGGGAAAACGCCATCCGCCATATGTGCAAAAAGGCAGATGTGATCGTAGGGGCCATCGGCATTTTGACGGCGGACGCCATGATGGGGGAGATCACCGAAGTGATGGCAAAGGCTGTAGCGGACAGTGCTGCCCAGAAGGTACTCATCCCCTTGCAAAGGTGCGGCATCACCGTGGCGGGGGTTGGCGAATTGACGCTGAAGGAGATCCTTAGTCAGGTGCCTGAGCTTGTAAAACAGGCGTTGGCGGAGGCAGAGTGATGGCAGTTAAGATCCGCCCTATGTCAGCGGGGGATATGGCCCAAGTGTTAGCCCTTTATCGGGAGTTTTACGGCGAAATGGCGGCTTTGGCCCCCAAGTATGTGCAAAAGGCCGAGCAGGATGAAGGGTATTTGCGTGCCGTTTGCGAAAGCGACGAGGATGAGGTGTTTGTGGCAGAATGCGATGGCACTGTTGTGGGGGTCATGGTGCTGCAAAGCCAGGAGACACCCCCCTATGACAATATGGTGTTTTACCGCTATGGCTGTTTGATGGACATCATGGTCGCACCCCAATACCGGAGCAAAGGCATTGGCAAGGGGCTTTTGGATGCGGCAAAAAGCTGGTGCCGTGAGCAGCAGCTTAGTTATTTGGAACTGGAAGTCTTAAAGAGCAACAAAAGGGCCATGGAGTTTTACTTAAGAGAAGGGTTTTTGGAAGAAACCGTGACCATGCGCATGGGTATATAAAAAAAGAAAGCCGACTTTCGTCGGCTTTCTTTATTTTGCCCAGTTTAAGCTGCGGTCCACAGCATTGTGCCATTTGGACAGAAGGGCGGTTCGCTCTTCCTTTGCCATGGTGGGGTAGAACTCCCGATCCATCTGCCAAAGGTTGATAGGGTCGTTTTCTCCGTAATAGCCCGTTGCGATGCCGGCAAGGTAAGCGGCACCCAGGGCGGTGGCCTCCTGATTATGGGGGCAGAGGACCCGAGCACCCATGATATCCGCCTGGAACTGCATTAAGAAGTTGTTGGCGCTGGCACCGCCATCCACCTTTAAGGTGAAGATGGGGTTTTGCGCCGCCATGGCCATGATGTTTAAGACATCCATGGTGCTGTAGGCGATGGATTCCAAAGTGGCCCGGACGATGTGTTCCCGCCGGGTGCCCCGGGTAAGGCCGATGATGAGGCCGCGGCTTTCCATATTCCAATAGGGTGCGCCAAGGCCGGTAAAGGCGGGTACCACATAGACGCCGCCGGTATCCCTTACGGCGTTGGCCATGGCTTCCGTCTGGGCAGCGGTTTTGATGATGCCCAGCTGATCCCGCAGCCATTTGATGGCGGCCCCCGCCACAAAGACGCTGCCTTCCAGGGCGTATTGGGGTACACCGTTGCTGGTGGCGGCCACGGTGGTGATGAGGTCTTTGGTGAAGACGGGCTTTTCGCCCACGTTCATCAAAAGGAAGCAGCCGGTGCCATAGGTGTTTTTTGCATCCCCCCGGTGGATGCAGCCGTGGCCGAACAGGGCAGACTGCTGATCCCCCGCCATGGCAGCGATGGGGATCTCTTTGCCGAAGAGGGCAGGGTCGGTATAGCCCATGATGCCGCAGCTGGGCAGCACCTGGGGCAGGGCATAGCGGGGCACAGCAAAGGCGGCCAAAAGCTCATCATCGTAATCCATGGTGTGGATGTTGAAGAGCATGGTGCGGCTGGCGTTGGTGACATCGGTAGCGAAGACCTGCTTGCCCGTTAAATGGTAGAGGATCCAGGAATCAATGGTGCCAAAGCACAGGCGGCCATCCACCGCGCGTTTGTAGGCGCCGGGCACGTTTTCAAAGATCCACTGGATCTTGCTGGCGGAGAAGTAAGGGTCTACAATGAGGCCCGTTTTTTGCTTGATGGTGGAAGCGAAGCCATCTTTTTTTAACTCGTTGCAGATCTCGGTACTGCGGCGGCACTGCCACACGATGGCGTTCATAAGGGGCCGGCCGGTGCGGGGGTCAAAGGCCACAACCGTTTCGCGCTGGTTGGTGATGCCGATGGCGTGGATCTGGTTTGCGGTGATCTTGGCTTTTTCCATCACGGTGCGGATGCAGCTGAACACGGCGCTGATGATCTCCATAGGGTCGTGTTCCACATAGCCGGGCTGGGGGTAATACTGCCTTAGCTCGATGCCGTGGCTTGCTCTTGCAATACCGGCGTTATCAAATAAGATTGCCCGGGTGCTGGTGGTGCCTTGATCGATGGAAAGAATGAATTGTTCCATACCGATGCCTCCTCAATTCCTTACCATCATTCTACTGAGGGCAAGGGGGGAATACAAGGGGGAATCAAAGAGGGGGAGGTTTCGCGGCAATTTACTTTTACAAGCTACTGTACTATAATACTATTTATAGTTGTTATGGTTGCAGCAAAAGGAGGGATGCCGCCATGAAATATAAGGTGAATGCCGGACTGTGGCGGATGACCTTGCCCGTTTTTGATCGTGGAGCGTTGTGCGGGATAGCGGCAGCTTTCTTAAGGGTGGGGAAATAACATGGGTACCGAGAGTATTATCTACGGAGCCTTGTTTGTACTTGCCGGAGTGATCCTGCTTTATGATTGCCTGAGGCACCGTAAAAAAACAGTATGGTTCACTTTGCTTTGTACTGCTGTTTGGGTAGCTAACGGCGGGTACTTTGCACTTTCGTTAGCAAAAGACCTGAACTTTGCACTCATTGCAAACGCTGTGGCTTATTTGGGCAGCGCATTTTTGCCCGTTGCTATGGTGATGATCATCTCGGAGGCTTGCGGGATCCGGCTGAAAAAGAGCGTCACGTTTGCTGCTGTCGCAGTGGGCGGATCGGCATTCCTGCTGGCTGCCAGCGGGCCAGTGTTTGGGCTGTATTATCGCTCGGTCTCGCTGGAAGTGGTAAACGGTGTCAGTCACCTTGTAAAGGTGTATGGGCCGCTTCACCCTGTATACGGTGCATACCTGGCCGTCTCTTTTGGGGTGATGGTATTCTGCGTCTGGTATAGCTACAAAAGAGATCTGCTGCCTTCGTTGAAATATGCCGCTTTTCTGGCAGCCATTGTGCTGGGGAATTTATGCATTTGGGTCATCGGCCAGGTGATCGATGTGGATTTTGAGTTTTTATCCGTTTCCTATACGGTGACTGAGCTGCTTTTGCTGCTGGTAAACAGCCTATTAAAGGAATTGGACGATGCGGCAGCAAAGGCGCTGACGGAAAACCAACAGCGGTGGGATGATGCTGAGCGCATCCCGGCACAGGCAATGGAACTGCTGAACGAGTTTGCCGGACGGGCAGCGGCGCTGACGGCGGCGGAACGCAACATCATCCGCCTGTATGGCGAGGGAATGGATGTAAACCAGGTGGCCGAGGAGGCGTTTATCAGCATCCATACGGTGCGCAAGCACAATGCCAACATCTATCAAAAGCTCCATGTGGGCTCCCGCGATGAGTTGTTGCTGTATATCGATTTATTTACTCGCTTTGGGCGTTTGCATGAATTGACGGAACAAAGAAGCGATGGTTAGGTGAAAAGCCCGGCAATCTGCCGGGCTTTTTTAGCATAAAAGCAAAATACTCAATGAGATTATTGTAACAAAAGCATTTGCCATGCTAATGTGTAACTACAAAAGTATAAGGATGCAGCAAAGCAGATTGGCTGCACCGGGCATATGATGTTAGGAGGTCACAAGGATGAAAAAACAGAAACTGTTAGCACTTGCATTGGCCCTTTTGATGCTGTGCCTGCTGACCGCATGCGGTGGCGGCGGTGGAGAAGTGAAGGGCGAGATGGTGGATGCCGGCAACGTAAAAGGTCTGCTGCCTGATGGCTGGAAGTTCTACCCTGCGCTGGATATTTGGGCGGATGACCCGGAAGCAACCGACCCCAATGCGCTGCGGTTCTATAAAGGCGCTGAAGACGAGTGGGATGTGCTGAGCTGCCCCGCTGTGAATGTTGATTTTTATTCTTCCGACATTACGATGCTGACCCCCGACCCCTCCTGGTATCAGGAATCTGAGGACATTGAAGCATTTGAACTGGGCGGGAAGAGTTGGGAAGGATTCTCCTGCAAGAGCATGGGCACCCCTATGATCATCCTGTGGTCCAAGGATGCTGACGGCAACCAGTACCAGGTGAGTATTGTGACCGAAATGCAAAAGGGTTCCATCAAGCTGGAGGATGCTGAAGTACAGGCCATTATTGAAAGCCTGGAGGCCAGCAAATAAGTTAAAACCGATTTTGACCCCGATGGCAGCAGCGATCGGGGTCCTTTGGCTTTAAAGAAAACCATTAAAAAAGGAGGCAGATACGGTTGTCCAACATTGATAACGCCATAAAACTGTATGATTTGATGGCGAAACGGTTAGATGAAAGCGGCTTTGCGCCCCATCAGGCTAAAGTGTACGCCGAGATGGTAGAGTTTATGGCCGATTGCCCCACGGCGGAAGATGCTATGGTGAAGATCAAAAACTCGCCCTACTACCTGGCCCCCAGCGTGGCTTTGGTGAAGGACAAGATCGAGGCGAAGGCAAAGGCTGCAAGGGAGATGGAATTGCCTGCCCTGGAACAGGTCTACCTGAATAAATTAAAGGAGATCGAAGGGGATGAGGGGGCCATTTACGACAGTGCCTATGAGAGGACGGCACAGAACATCCGTATTAAAGATGTGCAGCAAAAAGAGGCGTTTCTGGCGGTGTTTATGGCCTATGTGGATCTGATGGGCTGCTCCATCCAGCCGGAAGAGGTCAATGACAAGCAGAAAGCCCTTGCGGACGCTTTTGGCGAGCTGGAGAAACTGGGGGCAGACTTTGGCGCCCTTGCAAAACAGCCCACTGTGCGGCGGCTTGTGCCTGTCAGCGATGATGTTTTTAGCCGTTTTACAAAGGAAGCGCTGGAGCTGAGAGCATCCCTTGCCGGCGTCCCCGTTGGGCTGGATGAAGGCCCTATGCAGGAAGAATGGAAGCGGCTGATGGAGAAAAAAGACGCCATCCAAGCACTGGGCAGAGAATGTTTGCCCAATGTGGGGTTTGCGGAGTGCCTGGTGATCCCCCCGAGCGACGCAAACGGCGTGTACACCTACGGCTATGAAGAAAGGGAGGCATAAAGATGGATCCTATCATTCAATCTATGATCACGGGGTACCTCAGCGCTTTTGATGCCTATGAGATCAAAAACGATGCCACCAAAGCCCAGGTGGAACAATGGAAGCAGGAATTGACCGCCCTTGCTAACAGCACCGGTGATGTTGGCGCTTTTAACACCAAGTTTATGGAATCCGGCTTGCAGGAGCGGTATATGAGCCTGGTCACTCAGGTGGCCATGGCCAGCATGCAGCAGAGTGCCCCTGCAGAGCAGGAGGCATCGGCAGTGCAGCCCCTGCCCAGCGTCAAACAGTTTTTGGCCCAGTATGAGATGGGATACCAGGAGGTGAAAAAGGCCGGTTACCGCAAACGGGGCGAAAAAGCCTATGAGGATCTGTTTGCTGTGGCGGACCGCACCGATGATATGCTACAAGCCCAGATCATCCTGGAAGAAGAACGGCATTTGTGGAAGATCGTGGCGGAGGACTCGCTGGACATTTACGAGACCATCTATGAGGCCATGGACCCCTTGTACCGCATGGTGACGGAACCCTTAAAGCTGCATATGGACGCCTACAAAGAATCCAGCGGGGATGAGGAATTGACCTACAAGCTGGAGAAACTGGAGGATGAGAAGCTGCGCATCCGTACGGAAGGCGGTGTGCAGGTGCAGCTGGCAGGGCAGTTGGCTGTATTCTTGCTGGGATATTTCAAAGCCAGGATCATGGTTTGGGAATGGGAAAGCGATAAGAGCGCTTCCAGCGGCTATGCAGGCATGGTATCCAACAGGGCATCCATCCGCCGGATGCTGGAGAATATGAAGGCTCTCTTTGGGCTTACCTGGCAGGATCTTTTGAAGGATGAAAGCACCAAGATCTGGATGCTCTCTCCCCGCAATGTAGATGCCTTTGGACGCATCAAGGCGGCCATGGTACCGGGCAACTTTGAGGTCTATGCGGATCTGTTGGAAAATGAGATCTTAACGGATAAGACCATGGAGGAGATCATCTTCCGCAAACCGCCAAAGTACATGAGCTTTGTGCTGAACGCAGGCCATGACCGCTATGCGGAAAGGGCGGAGAAGATCGCTGAGGAACTGAATAAGGACATCGCCTATTTTAAATACATGAGTCAGCTTAGTGATGTAGCTGATGCCTACGCCCCCAAGAAGCAGCCCGAAAAGAAAAAGGAGAATGGCTTGGGCGGGATGTTTGGGCAGGAAGCACCCAAGGCGGCCCCCGCACAGCAAAAAGGTGCCGAAAGCGGCAAAGGCGGCGGCTGGCTGAAACGGATGAAGTTGAGATGACGCAATAAAAAAAGAGCCCTGATGGGCTCTTTTTTTATTGGTGTAAGATGGTGCCGGGCACAGTGTGGATGGCGATGAGGCCGATCAGAACGCCGGCTGCACCCTGGATGCAGTTGAACAGGGCGGAGGACAGGGCGGCTTCAAAGCCGTACAAAACGGCCTCAAACACCAGATAGCCTAAGACCATAAACCCTTCCAGCAATAGCAGCAGAAGGAGTTTGGAGAGGAAAGCGGGCCTTTTCTTTAAGAGGAAATAGCCTGCCGCAGCCCCCATGATGCCCTTTATCGCAAAGGTGACGGGGGCGTACAGGGTATACCCTGCAAGAAGATCCGCAAGGGCACTGCCAACACCGGCACACAGGCCTGCGTAGGGGCCTAAAACAGCGGATGAAAGGAAGATGACTCCATCCCCCAAATGGATGTAGCCTAAGGTGGTGGGGAATTTTAAATATGCCGTGGATACCATGATGAGTGCAGCGAAGAGTCCGCTGTAAGTAAGACGCTTTGCATGATTCATCTCATCGCCTCCTTTTGATCAAAGAACGCCCAGATGCTCTAACAGGATCTTCAACCCAATGAGGATGAGGACGATGCCGCCTAAAATGACGGCCTTTTTTTGAAACGCGCAGCCCAGCCGTTTGCCGAAGTATACGCCCATGTAGCAAAGAGAAAAGGTAACAACCCCGATGATGGCGGCACTGAGCCAGATATCTGCCGAGACGGCTGCAAAGCCGATGCCCACCGCCAATGCATCGATGCTGGTGGCGATGGCTAAAAGGGTCATGGGGCCTAATGCAAAGGCATCGGTACGGACGGCGCAGTCGTCATCACTGCGGATGCCATCCATCAGCATTTTACCCCCTACGAAGCCCAATAAAAGGAACACCACATAATGGTCAATATGCTGGATGTAGGCCACCACCGTCATGCCGGCAAAATAGCCCAGTAAAGGCATAATGGCCTGGGAAAGGCCAAAGGCCAGCCCCATGCGCAGGGCCTTGGGGGCGAGGGGGTCTTTTGCGGTGATACCGCTGCTGACGGACACCGCAAAGGCATCCATGGAAAGGCCTACCGCCGTTGCCAATATGGTGAAAAGGTCCATCGGGTACTCCTTGTTAATAAGTTACGCCTATACTACTCTTTTACATTTTGGTTGTCAATTTTGAAAACGTGCAAAATTACTATTTACAAAGAGAACAAATTAGGTATAATCAAAAGTGTATCAAATGAGACGAGGCATAGACTGTGGAACAACGACTGCATTGTTTGAAAATGTGTGCCCTCTGGGAGGGAACGAAAGAGGAATACATGAATTGGGTGGCCGAGCGCTGTGAAGAGCAGACATACCGCCCGGGGGAGATCATTTGCAGCAAGAGTCGGTTTGCTACTGGAATCAGCATGATTTTGAGCGGAAAAGCCTACACCAGTAAGAGTTCCATCGAGGGCAGAAAGATGCCCATGAGTGCTTTGAACTATGGAGATATCTTTGGAGCGGTGACGTTGTTTGGCGGCTCCACCCATTTTGAAACGGATATTTATGCCGGACCCCAGGGATGCACCGTGTTGTTTTTAAAGAAAGACCATGTGCTGGAGATCATGCACTATGATTTTCGTATTGCAGAAAACTACATGGGGTATCTTTGCTCCAGAGTGCGGTTTTTGAGCAGCAGGGTGGATGCCCTTGTGGGGGTTGACGGCAAAAGCAAGCTCCTTTCCTACCTATACCACAATGCCGATGAAGAGGGCAGGGTGGAAGTAAAGGGCAGCAAAGGGGAATTGGCAGCGAAGCTTTCCATCTCCCGGGCGACGCTTTACCGGGCGATGGACTCTTTGGAAGAAGAGGGAAGCATCCGCCGGGAAGGAAAAGATATTTGGCTGCTGTAAGCAGTGAATAAAAGAATTAATTTAGGAGGATCTACGATGAAACTGACGAAGAAATTTGCCCTTGTTTTAGCGGCCATTCTGGTTATGATGGCAGTGCTGACCGGCTGCGGCGGCGCAGAAAAAGCCTCGACCGAAGGCTTGACCATCGGCGTATTGAAGGGCCCCACTGCCCTTGGCGCTGTGAAGATCATTGACAACAAAGATGCCTATGCCGGGGTGGAGATCATTGCTGCGCCGGAAGATATGTCTGCAAAGTTCATTAAGGGCGAAGTGGACATTGCTGCCGTACCCACCAACCTGGCCGGTGTTCTTTACAACAGGACCGAAGGCAAGGCAAAGGTGATCGCCATCAACACCCTTGGTGTGTTGTACATCCTGAGCAGCGATGAGAACGTGAAAACCATGGAAGACCTCAGGGGCAAGACCATCGTGACCAGCGGCAAAGGCTCTGCACCGGAGTACATTTTGAATGATCTTTTGAACAAAAACGGCCTGACCCCCGGCGAAGATGTTACCGTTGATTACCGCAGCGAGCATTCTGAAGTGGCCTCTTTGGCTGTTGCCGGCAAGGCAGATGTGATCATGGTGCCTGAACCCTTTGTAACCTCCATCACCGCCAAGAGCGAAGCCATGAAGGTAGCCGTAAACATGACGGAAGCCTGGAAAGCGGTAAACGGGGATGTGCCCCTTGTTAT
Organism: Clostridiales bacterium; assembly: GCA_015056185.1. Lineage (GTDB taxonomy): Bacteria > Bacillota > Clostridia > Christensenellales > QAND01 > QAND01. The sequence goes on from SVGV01000001.1 coordinate 33,771, forward strand.
GGGCTGCCTCATCGCCGGAGCTGATGTGGAAGATGCTGTTATCGATGCCTTCCTTACGGAATACGAAGCTTCCATCAAATTTGCCAATGAGAGCATCGATGAGACCGCTGCCATCATCGGCGAAGCGGGGATTATGGATGCCGGTGTGGTAAAGAAGGCCCTGCCCCGCTGCAACATCGTTTACCTGGACGGCGCTGAAATGAAGAGCGCAATGGAGACCTTCCTGACTGCTTTGCACGAAGCCAACCCCAAATCCGTAGGCGGCAAGCTGCCCGGTGCTGACTTCTACTATGGCGCAGAATAAGGAAAAGATTTGGCATAAACTCTTAAAATGGGCTGTCGTGGCGGCGATCTGGATCGCCGCCTGGCAGCTTTTATGCTCTTTTGTGGGTCATGAGGTGCTGCTGCCTTCTCCCATGCGGACGTTTACCCGGCTGCTTGAGCTGATGGGCGAGGTGAGCTTTTACAGAGCCATCGGCGAGACCTGTTTAAGGGTGGTAACCGGCTTTTTGATCGGCGCCCTATTAGGGCTGATGCTGGGTGTGGGGTGCAGTTTTTCTTACTATGTAAAAGCGGTGTTCAGTCCCTTTATTGCAGTGGTGCGCAGTACGCCCTTTGCATCCTTCATCATCCTGGCGCTGTTGTGGCTGAAGACCGGCTATGTGCCCGTTTTGACCGCCGCCATTATGACCACGCCCATCGTTTATGAGGGCATCTGCCAGGGGATAGGAGGGGTGGACAAAGGGATGCTGGATATGGCACGGCTGTATGATTACCGCCCTTATGATACGGTACGCTATATTTGGGTGCCCCAGGTAAAACCGTATTTTGTGGCCGGGGCGGCATCCTCTTTGGGGTTATCCTTTAAAGCTGCGGTGGCGGCAGAGGTCATCGCCAACCCTCAATATGCCATCGGTGCTATGCTTTCTGACGCCAAGGTATATTTGGAAACGGCGGATCTGTTTGCGGTGACGGCGGCGCTGATCATCATGAGTGTGCTCATCGAAAAGGCGTTAAGGAGGCTGGTGAAATGACCATGATCCGGTTTACCGACGTAACAAAAGCCTTTGAAGGCAGAGAGGTGTTAAAAAGCCTGAACCTGACCGTAGCGCCGGGAGAGATCGTGGTGCTGATGGGGCCATCGGGCTGCGGGAAGACCACGGTATTAAATATCGCGGCGGGGATCTTAAAGCCGGATGGCGGTACGGTGACGGACCTTAGCCAGAAACGGATGACCTACCTGTTTGCGGAGAACCGGCTGATCCCCCACATCGGTGCGGTGGCAAATCTGCTGGCGGTGATGAAGGAACAGAACGAGAAGCGGGCAAGGGAGATCCTGCTCAGTTTGGAGTTGGATGAAGATGCTTTTACCCGCCCTGTGAGCGAATTGAGCTTCGGTATGGCCCGCCGGGTGGCCATTGCACGGGCCATGGCCCACGATGGGGAGATCGTGCTCTACGACGAACCCGTCTACGGCCTGGATGAGACCACGAGAAAGATGGTCATCCACCGGATGAAGGACCACTTAAAAGGGAAGACGGGGATCATTGTGACCCATGAAGAGGATGTGGCGGCTTCCCTGGGGGACCGCATCATACAGTTTGCAGAGTTATAACAAAAACCCCTTACGGGATTCGTAAGGGGTTTTTTTATATGGGGATGTATGGGCTTTATGGGATTGGGCATGCTAATTTTGAGGTGATGATATGCCCAGAGACCATTATATTTTTCACCCTGATTTGAGGGATTATTTTTTATCCCTCCCGGCGCCGGTGCAGAATGCGGTGATCGATTCCAGGCTGGAGATCGGAACCTTAGGGGAATTGCAGATGTGGGCGGAACATTACATGAAAAGCCACCCGGCGCGCTAAGCCGGGAGAAAGGAGCAGGGAATGAGAGCAAAAGTAAACAAGAGCGGGTGCATCAGCTGCGGGCTGTGCGTGAACATGTGCCCCGATGTCTTTGCCTTTGGAGAGGACGGAAAGGCGGAAAGCGTGGTGAAGGAGATCCCCTCTGCCATGGAAAAGGGCGCATTAGAGGCACGGGATGCATGCCCCGTAAGCGTCATCGATATTGGGTAAGGAGCGGCTTTGCCGCTCTTTTTTTGTGCGGTGAAGGAAGAAAAAGCCAGATCCAGCGGTAAAGCGAGGGGATTAGAAGAAAAAGAAAAATCGGGGAAAAAAGAAGAAAACAGAGCGGAATCAAGGGGAAATCGGCATTGAGTTTTACTGGAAAATCAGCGTATAATGTTTGTGAAAAAGGTGTCAAAACGGCCTTTTTCAGGAGGATTAAGAAAGATGATTTGTTTGGAAAACCTGAGCAAGAATTACGCCAAAAGCGACGTGTTTGCGGTGGATCACATTGACCTGCATGTAAAGCGGGGCGAGGTGTTTGGGTTTATTGGCCCCAACGGTGCCGGCAAAACGACCACCATTAAGATGTTGACGGGCATTTTGCCCCCCACGGAAGGGAACATCTTTATTGATGGGGTGGATCTGCGCAAAGACCCTGTGGCTGCCAAAAGCAGGATGGGCTATGCGCCGGACAGCAGCGAGGTTTATGATCGTTTAACGGGTATTGAATACTTGAACTTTATTGCGGATATCTATGGCGTCAGCAAAACGGACCGCAAAGAGCGGATGGAAAAATACCTGAAGATGTTTGAGATCGAAAAGGCGGTGGGCAGCCAGATCAAATCCTTTTCTCATGGGATGAAGCAGAAGCTGACGCTGACGGGGGTGCTCATTCACGACCCCATGGTGTGGATCATGGATGAACCCATGGTGGGTCTGGACCCCAGAAGCGCACATCTGCTGAAGGAAGAGATGCGCGCCCATGTGGAAAAGGGCAATACGGTGTTCTTTTCCACCCACGTGCTGGAAGTGGCGGAAAAACTGTGTGACCGTATTGCCATCATCAACAAAGGTAAGATCATTGCGGTGGGCACCCTTGATGAGCTGCGGGCCGGCAGGGATGCATCCCTTGAGAGCTTGTTCCTGGAATTGACCGATAAGGGCGAAGGCTACGAGGGGTAACCATGAAACAGTTTTTAACCTTATTTAAAGTGGAACTAAAGCTCCAGCTGGGGCTGCAGTCTCTAAAAGAGGATTTGAAAAGCGGGCCCAAGGGCATTGCAAAGGCCATTGGCTACATTGTGCTGGCGCTGGTTTTGATCGGCTCTTTGGGGTTTGCTTACCTCTTCTTCCTTGATTTGTTGTTTGGGCCTGCCTGCAAGTTTGGCATGGGAAGCACCCTCGTGGGCTGCATCATGCTCCTTGCCATGGTGACCACCTTCATCTTTGGGATTTTGAAATGTCTGGGTCTGTACTTTAGCCGGGATGTGGACTTTTTGTTTGCTATGCCCATTTCCTCCCGGGTGGCCTTTTTAGGGAAGTTCACCCCGATTTTTGTAAGTGAAGTGCTGCTCAATGCTTTGATCATCGTGCCCGGACTGATCATCTACACCAAGTATGCTTCGGTGGATGCCATGTTCTGGGTGAAGATGGTGCCCGTTGTGCTGTTTTCTGCAGCCATCCCCATGGCGTTGGCCACGCTGGTATCCTGGGCGCTGATGGGGGCATCCGCCCTTGTGAAGCACAAGGATAAGATCTTACTGGCGTTAAGCGTACTCTTCTTTGTGGGGTACATGCTGGCGGTACAGTACTTAAGTGCCGGCATGGAGACCATGGATGAGGTCACCATGGTCATCGGCCTTTTGACCGGCGGTATTTTAGAGAGCATTACATCGGCATTTCCCCCTGCCTGCTGGGCGGCGGAAGCGCTGGTTTACGGCGGCAGCACCGGTATGAATGCACTGCTGCTGTACCTTGGGGTGAGCATCGGTGCTCTTGTACTGAGCATGTACGTTGCGGGCAGATCCTTCGGGAAGCTTTCCGGCAAGCAGATGGAAACTGCAAAGAGCGAAAAGCAGGTGGATATGGAAAAATCCACAAAGCAGCGGGGTGTGATGGCGGCACTGGTGGTAAAGGAGTGGAGGAGCATCCTTCGTTCCCCCGTGTATACCATGAACTCTCTGGTGCCTGTTTTAGTAGGACCCATCATGGTGTTTTCCGTATTCCTCATCCCCCGGGGTGACATTGGCACCTTAAATGAGTTTTTAGCCAGTGTTGAGATCCCCCCGGATATTATGGGCTACATCGGCCTTGGGATGATGGCGCTGATGTACTTTTTAGGCTTCATGAGCCCCGGCGCGGCTACGGTATACACCCGGGAAGGTCAGGCGGTGTGGGTATTAAAGACGCTGCCCGTTGAGCCTAAGAAGATTTTGATGAGTAAATTGATCTTTGCGTTTATGATCGATCTTCTTGCCATCGGATTGATGGCGGTATTGCTTGTGCTGGTGGCCGGGTTTTTGCCCCTGGGTTTGGTGCTGCTGGCCGCAGTTGGGGCGATCATTACATCCATGCCCGTGTTGATCGGCTCGGTATTGATCGACATGCAAAAGCCCAATTTGACCTGGATCAACGAGACAGCGGCCATCAAGCGCGGGCGCAGTGTGATGCTGCAGATGCTCTTAGGTTTTGGCTATATGGCAGTACTGGGCGGCCTTGTGTATTTGCTGTTTACCATGGGCGCCGCAACCGAAGTGGTGTGGGCGGTGCTGCTGGGGCTTTCCGGCGTGCTCTCTGCCATCATCTTTGTGCTGTTGTTTAAACATGCTGCCCCTATGCTGCAGCGCATGGGAGAATAATAAAAAAGAGCCGAAAGGCTCTTTTTTTTGTAAACAAAAACCCCGCTTTAGCGGGGTTTGTTTTTTTACTGGACTTTCTTTAATACGGATTTTGCGCCCTGAGCATCGGTGAGGGTGAGAACGGAACCATCTTCATTTAAGGAGAAGGTGACCACACGGCTGACCTTGGTGCCGCTGGGGGGAGCAACGGTGATGGTGAGCTTGTCGGTATCCTTTTCGTGCTCGAAGCTGCCGCCTACTGCGACGCTCTCGGTGTTTTCGCCCACCAGGAGCTGATCATTATTGGTGAACTGGTAGATGGTGCCGGTGCCTTCTTCCTTCCAGGTGCCGCTGAAGGGATAGTTGTTGCCGCAGCCCACGGCCAAGAGAAGGATCAGTGCCAGGCAAAGGGCAAGTGCAATACGTTTCATAGGGTGCCTCCTATAGGTTTTGCTTATTAATCGGGTTGGCGGGTCATGGTGACCACGCTGCCCGTTAAGGAACTGGTTAAGGTGAGGGTGTTGCCCTCTAAGAAATAGGCGCTTTCCTGGCGCTGGATCTGGCTATCCACGATGAGCTGGATCTCAAGGGTGCCGGAGGCTTCATCCATAATGTAGTTGGCGGTGTAGGGGGTGAGCTTGGGAAGCTCGATCTCTACCGTGCCGTCGTTATGGAAGGTGTAGACTGCGCCGTTGTCATCATGGACCCAGCGGCCGATGAGGGTGGCGGGCTCCTGCTTTTGACTGGAGAGGACCACATAGGTGCCCGTTGCGATGATCAGCAGTATGAGTAAGACGATGGCGATCTTCTTAAGCACGGTGGGCCTCCTTTAAATACGCTTCATTGTATTATAGCCAATCTTTGATGCCCTTGTAAAGCGAAAACCCGTTAAAAAGCCGTGAAGGGGGGAGAAAGGGGCGAAATCTGCCATGGCCTGTGAGAAAAAAGGGGAGTTTGTGGGAACAAGGCCGTAAAAAAAGAGAACAGGGCCCATGGTAGGCTTATGGGGAAATTGAAGGAAAGGAGGCGGCGGGATGACGGAGCGGCAACGACGGTTTTGTGCCCTGGTTGCCAAGGGAGTAAGCCACAGGCAGGCGGCGAAGGAATGCGGTTACCATGCCGATTACGGAAAGAAACTGATGGACCGTGAGGAGATCAAACAAGAGATCGACCTTAAGAAGGAAAACAAAGGGCCTTTAAGCCATGGGCCGGATGAGGTGTTGAAGCTTTATGAAAAGATCGCTTTTTGTGATCTGGGAGATTATTTGCGGTTTGGTACCAGAGAAGAGGACGGTAAAACCGTAAGCTATGTGGAGTTAAAGGAATCTGCCACGGTGGACGGGCAGCTCATTGAGGAGATCGTGATCTCCCCTAAGGGGATCCCCAAGGTGAAGGTGCCCGACAAGATGAAGGCCCTTGAGAAGCTGGAACGATACTATGACCTTTTGCCGGATACCTACCGCAGGCAGCTGGAGGAGCGTAAGCTGCAGCTGGCGGATAAGGAGGAGCAGCCCATGATGATCGTGACGAAGATACCGAGGCCCGAGGACGAATGAAGGAGATCAGCATTGGTTATACCCCCACAAAAAAACAGCAGATGTTTCATACATCCACCGCGGATGAGGTGTTGTTTGGGGGTGCGGCCGGCGGGGGAAAGACCGCAGCCCTTGCCATGGAGGCCTGCGCCCGGTGTTTGGCTACCCCCGGGGTACAGATGTATTTGTTCAGAAGGACTTACCGGGAATTGATGGATACCCTGGTGCTGCAATCCAGAAGATTCATCCCTAAAGAGGTAGCCAGGTTCAGCGCATCCACCATGAGCATGGAGTTTTACAACGGCTCTTCCATGAAGTTTCGCCACTGCAACACGGAAGGGGACCGGTTTAACTACGCCGGTGTGGAGATCCACGGGCTGTTTATTGACGAGCTGACCCATTTTACCAAGACCATCTATGATTTTTTGAAGACCAGGCTGCGGGCGGAAAAGCGGCTGGGCATCAAACCCATCGTGCGGTGTGCCAGCAACCCCGGCGGCATCGGCCACAGCTGGGTGAAGGAACGGTTTGTGGACATCGGCGAGCCTTACGCCATCCACAAGGAGCGGGTGTATAGTGAGGCACTTGGCTATGCGAGGGAACGGAGCGTGCAGTTTATCCCATCCCTTGCGACGGATAACCCACATATTGGGGATGACTACATCTTTGAATTGGAGGGGAAGCCCAAGGCATTAAGGGACGCCCTGCTGCTGGGTAGGTGGGATGCCTTTGAAGGCCAGGTATTCGATGAATGGCGGGATGACCCCGATGGATATGAGACCTTAAAGCATACCCATGTGATCAAGCCCTTTGCTTTGCCCAAGCATTTTCGACTGTATCGGGCCTTTGATTTTGGCTATGCGCGGCCCTTTGCGGTGTTGTGGTTTGCGGTGGATGAAGACGATGTGGCCTATTTGTACCGGGAATGGTACGGGGGGAACGGCAACAATGTGGGCATCCGTATTTCTGCGGAGGAGATCGCAAGAGGGATCAGGAAGATCGAAGAAGAGGCGGGGGAAAGCGGCGTGATCGGCTTTGCGGACCCCAGTATTTGGGATGGGAGCCGAGGGGAATCCATCGCGGGGCAGATGGAGCGCTGCGGCGTGTATTTTACCCCCGGGGAGAATGCACGCATTGCGGGGAAGATGCAGATGCACCGCAGGCTCAGTTTTGATGACAATGGGAAGTGTTCCCTCTATGTGTTTTCCACCTGCAGAAACTTCATCAGAACGTTGCCGGCGCTGAAATACGATGCCCACCGGCCGGAGGATGTGGATACCGCAGGGGAAGACCATTTGTATGACGCAGCCAGGTATTTTTTGATGGCGCGTCCCGTGGGGCAAAAGCCCCCCAAGAGAAAAAAGAGGGTATTTAACCCCCTTGAGGATTAAGGGAAAAGATGAGGAGGAAAGAATGAATCAGGAGATCAGAGAAAAGGCACCCAGGCAGGACGAGGAGTTTATTGAAAAAGCCTATGGGTTGTTCGATGAGTTTTATGCAGAGACCGCCCAGATGAGGCAGAAATGGGAGGAAAATGAGGAGATCTACCGGGCGAATCACTGGAGCAGACAGGTGAAGCGCAGCCCCGATGAGCCCCAGCCCGTGAACCCCGTGCTGTTTTCCACCATTGAGAGCATGCTGGCGGATATCATGGACAACTACCCCAGCCCCGTCATTCTGGCGGAAGAGGAGGGGGATGACGGCGTAGCTGAGACACTGAACGATGTGGTGAAGTACATTTTGAAGCGCAGGCATTACCGCACCACCTTCCGGAAAAAGGCCCGGCAGGCGTTGATCAAGGGGACATCGGTACAGGAGATCTTTTGGGATACGGAGCTTTACGGAGGTCTGGGGGATGTGAACATTCGCAATTGGGACATCAAACACTTTTTGTTTGACCCCAAGTGCGAGGATTTTCAGCAGGGGAGAGCCTGTTTTAAGTTTGGGTTTTTTACAAAAGAATGGGTGCTGGACCGCTACCCCTTTGCTTCTGAGATGCTAAAGCCCGATACCTATACCCCCTACGGCGGCAGCGGGGATGAATTGATGATGATGGAATACTGGTATAAAGAGCGGGATAAGGACGGCGTGATGCGTTTGCACATGGCGGTGCTTTGCGGCCATGCCCTATTGTACCACAGCAAGGTGAGCCGACCCGAGGGGATGTACCACCATTGCCGTTATCCCTTTGTAGTGGAAAACCTCTTCCCCCTGGAGGGGATGGCAGCTGGTCTTGGCATTGTGGATGTGTTGAAAAATATGCAGACCTATGCGGACAAGCTGGACCAGATCATTTTGAAAAACGCGCTGATGAGCGGGAAGGCCCGCATGCTGGTGAACCGCAATGCTGAGGTGGAAGAGGATGCCCTGTTGGATTGGGATAAGGAGATCATCCGGGCATCCCGCATTGACGAAGGCAGTTTGCGCTGGATGCAGCCGGCACCCCTGAACCCCTATGTGATCACCCATTATGACCGTAAGCTGGAGGCCATCAAGGAGGAAAGCGGCCAGACCATGTTTACCCGGGGTGAAGCGGGGGGCGGCGTTACCGCGGCGACCTCCATCCTGGCGCTGCAGGAAGCGGGCAACAAGCGCAGCAGGCTCATCATCGAGCAGATGTACGATGGGTTTGAAGAGCTCATCCGCATGGTGATCGATGTGATCGGCGAGAACTACGATGAGGAGCGGTACTTCCGCATCCGCGGGGAGAACAGCGATGCCACCGTGGTGTTGAGTAGCGCCATGCTGATGCGCAGTCACGGTGAGGGGGAAGGCTACATTGAGTTTGACGTTTCCGTTGAGGTGGAAAAACAATCCCCCTACCGTAGTGCCTACCAGAATGAATTGGCCCTGCAGTTGCTAAAGGCAGGGGTCATCGAGCGGGAGGACTGCCTAAATATGATGTCTTTTACCGGAAAGGAAAAGGCGGTGGCTGCTATGGAAGCAAGAAAACTGGATGCATGGAATGAAGGGACACAGGACCTTGCCATGTTGATTTAAGATAAAAGCGGTGCGCATGCGCCGCTTTTTCTTTTTTTGATGGAGCATCTATGGGGGAATGAAATGGGAAGAGAGGGGGAATGGCGCGGTAACCCCATGACAAGGGAAACGGGTATGCTGTTGATGGGCGAAAAAAGGAGGAGATACCCAATGGAAGAAACGGTCGGAAATTTGATTGTGGACGACGCACAGGTAAGAAACGAACAAGAACGCATGCCGGAGGATTACTACCGGAGCCAGCAGGAGGTGGATGAAGCCTTTAAGAAGCGCCTGGCCGCAGAACGGGCCAAGTGGGAGAAGGAAGCTGCCAATGCACAGCCATCTTTAGAGGAAGAAACGGGCGAAGAGAGACCCGACGCCGGGGAAATGACTCCACTGGAGCAAAGGCGCTTTATGGAAGGTGTACTGCGGGCGGAAGAGGAGATCAAACGGGAGGACCCCTATTTTGACATGGAGGAAGAATTTAAGCGTAACCCTATGTTTGCCATGATGGTGGCAAACGGTTATGACGCAAAGCGGGTGTATGAATTCTTTTACCCCATCCGTTACAGGGGGAATTTGAAAAAAACGGTGGAGCGGGAAGTGCTTGACCGCATCCGTTTGAGAAATAACCGACCCCAGACCATCTCTGCTGCCAATGCTGCTTTGAGCGTAAGGGATATTTCCCGCATGAGCGACGAGGAGATCCGCGCCATTGACGCCCGTATTAAACGGGGCGAGAAAGTGCGTATTTAGCACAAAGCCCAAAGGAGGAAATGAAATTGGCAATGAATACGAATTTGACCACCAGCAGCGCCATCAGCAGCACCATGCAGACCTATTATGACAAAAAGCTGTTGATGAACGCTAAACCCAACCTTGTTTACCAGGCTTACGGCCAGAAGGTGATCTTACCGAAGAACTCCGGTAAATCCATCACCTTTCGGAAGTGGACGCCCTTTGGTGCATTGACCACCCCCCTTGTGGAAGGTACCGTGCCCGACGGACAGTCCCTTGACATGACCAACGTGCCCGCTGCCATCAATCAGTACGGCGGCTATGTGGCGGTATCCGACCTGCTGGACCTGACCGCCCTTGACCCTGTTGTGAATGACAGTGTGGAACTGATGGGCGATCAGGGCGGTCTTTCCATCGACCAGGTGGTAAGGGATACCCTGGCAGCCGGTACCAACGTACAGTTTGCCGGCGGCAAGACCAGCCGCTCTGAGCTGGGTGCTGTAAATGCCGAGGGCAAGATGGAAGGCCTTTTGACGGTGGATGAGGTGCGTAAAGCAGTGCGTACCCTGAAGAAGAACCGCGCACCCCAGTTTTTGCGGGGCGGCAAGGGCTACTATGTTGCCATTGTAGGCCCTGAGACCACTTTTGATCTGCAGAGCGATGCCCTGTGGCAGGATGTTTCCAAATATGCCGGCGGCGAGCAGATCTTTGAAGGGGAGATCGGCAAGCTCTTTGGAGTGGTCTTTGTGGAGAGCAGCCACGCCATCATCCACAGGCCCAGTCAGCTGATCTCTACCAGCATTGGTTTGCCCTTCAGCGCTGTGACCGATGGCGTTGCTGCGGTGACCTGCAGCATCCCCACTGCGGAAGTATCTTCTTTGATCAATAAGGAAGTTATGATCGGCGGGCAGAAGCTTACCATCAGCAGTGTAAACGCCAGCACCCGCAAGGTGACCTTGAGTGATACTTCTTTCAATCTGGCAGAAGCTGGTGTGATCTATGCTGCTGACGCCGGCTTTGGCGGTGCAGCCATCGGCAATACCGTGGTGCTGGGCAAGAATGCCTATGGCGTCATCGACGTGGAGGGCGGCAACCTGAGGACCATTGTAAAGCCCAAGGGCAGTGCCGGCACCGCCGACCCGTTGGACCAGATCTCCACTGTGGGCTGGAAGGTGGATGGCTTTGCGGCCAAGATCCTGCAGCCTTTGTGGATGGTACGCATTGAGCATGCGGTAACCGAATAAACCATTGTTTGCGGCGGGGGGCTTTTGCCCCCCAATGCAGAAGGAGGAACCATGAAAAACGTGAATACGACCAAAAACATTGACAAGAAGCCTTTGACCGATGTGGAGATCGACTCCATGAGTGCCCAGTGCGGCGAGCTTTTGCACAAGTACCCCAAGACCCGTGTGCGCATCCCTGTTGTGCCAGGCGAGGGTGATGTGGTGGAATGCGGCATCAATGGCTATAACTTCATCATTAAGCGGGGGGCTACTGTGGAGCTGCCCGAGCCGGTGGTTGAGCTTTTGAGCAACGCCGGCATTGTGTGAGCGCCATGACCGGCCGTGAGATCGTATTGATGGTGCTGAGGAACATCGGCGAGGACACCGATGAAACGACCTACGGTGAATACGAAGAGGAGATCCTTTGCGCTGTCAATGAAGCTTACCAGGAGATCTGCGCCCACCGCTATTTGCCAAGAAGGGAAGCGGAAGTGGAGTTGGGCCCTGAAGGGGAGGACAGGATCGAAGAGAATCTACTGCCCCGTGATGTGATGAAGATCATGGAGATCAGGGACGAGATGGGCAGAGGCGTCGGGTTTTTGCACAAAGAAGGCTCTGTGGTGCTTAAAAGAAAGTGCAGGCATGTTTTTGTGAACTACGTATACCGCCCGGAGGATATTACCGCCCAGACGGAGCCTATTTTGCCCAAAGAGTACCACGCAGCCCTTTCGGACTACGGGGCGTTTCGCTTGATGATCCCCGGGGGAAAGCAGCGTCAGGCGAGAGCAGACCTGTTTTATGCCAACTATGCCCGTGTGATGGGCAGGATCACCCCGATGGAAGATCGGCGGAAGTTTGTGGGAATGTACCGGTAAGGAGGAATGGATATGGCAGATGCATACATCCTTGATTATTCCCGGTTTACGGGGATCGACCAATCCATGACGGAACTGGACACGCCGTTGCATGCCACCCATGATGCCCAGAACATTGCAGTGCGGGGCGGGGTACTGATGACTGCCCCCAACGATGAGGTGATCTACGACCTTGGTGTGGGGAGCATTGAGAGCCTCATTGAGCGGGTGTGCCTGGATGAGGACGGCAGGCCCATGACGGAGCTGTACGCAGCCACCAAGAACGCCATCCACTGGCTGAGCCCCGAAGGCATCTGGGAGGAAGTGCCCATAATTGAGGGGCAGACCAGCGGAAAGTTTGATTATGTGAACTATTCCGTAGGGGATACCTATTACACCATCTTAGCCAATGGAGAACAGCAAATGGGGGTTTGGAAAGGCCTTGCCATGGCAGAGACCTTTGGGGAAGAAACGGTGTTTGGCAGTTTGTGCCTGCACTATGAGCGCATCTGGGGGACGGGCAACCCCAATTACCACCAGCGAGTTTGGTATTCCGACGCCTATGAGGCGGAGGATTGGTTTGGGGCGGGATCCGGCAGTGTGGATGTTTACAGCCCCACTACATCGAAGACCGTAGCCATCCGCAGTTTGTACAACGAGATCGTTATTTTTAAGGACCGGGAGATCTTCCGGGTGTATGGCACCTACCCCTCGGAATTTGGAGTATCCAAGGTGGCGGGGGACTTTGGGCCGGTGAACTGCTTTTCCATCGTATCGGCAATGGACCAGGTGTACTACATGAGCCCCGGGGACGGGATCTGCTATTACGATGGCATGCGCACCAGGCCCCTGGGGGACGAAAAGCTGCGGTCGTTTTTTGAAAACCCCAGCTTAAACCTTGAGAACTGCTGCGGCGTCAGTACCGGGAGGAAGATCTACTTTGCCCTATGTGAGGATGGTGACGGCATCAACGATGCCATATTGGAATACGACGTGGTGTTAAAAAGCTACATGGTTTACCGGGGCATCAACGCCAATTGCTTTTTAAAGCGTGGAGGGGAGATTTTGTACGGAAGCAGTGACGGGAAGATCTACCGGATGGGAACGGACCGAACGGGGGCGAAAAAATATGCCTATTGGCGGACGCCCACCCATGATTTGGGTGCGAAATACACCCATAAGACCAGCACCGTTTTATATGCCCATGTAAAAGGGGAAGGGGAACTGAGCATCAGTGCGGATTTTGGCACCCGCATAAGGGAAAAGCGGATCGTGCTGACGGAGGAATTGACCCCGGTGCGCATCCCCATCCATGCTCTGGGGCGAACGGTGAGCTATAGGTTTTGCAATGTGGATGGTTCCACCTTTGAGATACACGGCCCCCAGGTGGCCATTGAGATAGACGAGGATTAGGAGGAAAGATGAGCGGCGGATTTGTTGTACCCAACAGAAATGTAAAAGGGCTGCCCAACAATGTACTGGGCAGTACCGGCACCTTTACCTTTTCCTCGGCGGCGGGGTATCAGCGGATCACGGATTTTTCTGACCTGGCGCTGAAGGCCCTAAACGACCAGCTGGAGCAGCTGTGGATCAGGACCCAGAACCGCAGTGTGGATACGGGGGATTACAGCACTACCATGCTCATGGTGGACGGGGAATTGACCAACCCCTGCGTGATGGGGCGCAAGCTGTTTTCTTACGAAAAGGAGATACGCTATGTTTCCGACATGGGCAGTGACTGCAATGATGGTTTGACCCAGGCGGCGCCCTTTTTGACCCTGGATTTTGCAGTGCAGTCCCTGCCCATCATCTGCGAAAAGGGGGCCATTATTTATGTGGATGCCCCGGGCGGAAAAAGCTTTATAGAGCGACTGCACTTAACCGCTCCTTACTTTGGGGAACTGGCCCTGTTGGCTCAAAACCCTGTGACGGTCTTGGGCAATGTGGAGATCGGCCCCATGGTGAAGGGGAACCTGACTGTTACGGGGATGACCTTTTACGGCACTACAGACGAGATTGTAAAGCAGATGAGCCCCGGCGCTGCAGTGTTGTTTGACGGATGCACCTTTTTTGCAAAGGATGGCGGGAAAAGAGCCATCCATGCCATGGGAGGAAAAGCAGCCGCTGTGAACTGCGGGTTTTACAACTGCACCGATGCCGCCATACTGGCATCTCACATGGGGAGCTGTGTGATGCACAACTGTGTGGGAAAGGGCAACGGTGTGGCCATGGCGGCAGACAGCGGCGGTGTGGGTGTGCTATCCGGCACGTGCCCCGGTGCATCGGCACTGAGCAGGGCAGAGAACGGCGGCGTGATCCAGGGCAGTGCAGCTGCGGCCGTGGTGGAACCGGAAAGTGATACCCGGTTTTTAGAGGCGGAGTTTGAGACCGTTGCCACCATGAGTGCATTGGATCTTGAATTTTTAGAGGACCCTTCCCCCGCACAGGGGAAGGACAGGGTCACCGGCAAGGAATACAAGGGCTATTGGGTGTTTGATACGGAAAGCATCCAGGAGAGGCTAACCGGGAAAACCATTGTTGGCGCAAAGCTTTTGTTAAAGCGAAAGCCCGGTGCCGGCAGTAAAAAACGGGTGAATGTATACCTTTACCTGCATAACCATACGGAGCCTGTGGGCGATGCCATTGTGGGGGGCGGCCTTGGCAACCGGGGTGCCCTTGCTCCCGATGAATCCATGTGGCTGACCGTGACCCCGGCCTCTGTTAATATGATCCGCAATGGAATGGCAAAAGGGTATGCTGTGCACTCCCCCATCAGTGGGGAAGAGTTGGAGTTTTATGCCCAAAGTGAGTTTGTTGCCAAGCTTTGGGTAGTTTACCGATAAAGGAGGGGAAGGAATGGCAAGTCAGTATTACGGGAAAAGCGGGGATTATATTAAAGAGATCCAGAAGCTTTTAAATGACAAGGGTGCCAGCATCTCGGTGGATGGCGTTTGGGGCGATGAGACCGAAGATGCGTATCAGCGCCTGGGTACGGTGGTTGCATCTGCTGCGGCGAAAAACAGCGGCGGGATCAGCACCACCAAAAACAGTTATGGGCTTAGTTACTATAACTATGACGCCCCTACCGATGAGGAACTGCTGGAGCAGGCCAGGCAGGCGGTTGCGGGGGAATATGATGCGAAGCTGAGCGCGGAAGAGGAGAAAACCCAGCGGCTGACCGACGCCCTGAACCGATCCATCGGGGAATTGGACCCGGTGTATCAGCAGCGTCTGGATGTGCTGGATGATCAGTTTGAAGAGGCCAGGCAGTACTTGGCCAACAACGCGCTCAAACGGAATATGGGCAGAAGCACCCATTATTTGAACATGGTAAATGAGGCCAATGCAGACCATCTTTCCATGGTGGACGCCATCAACCTGGAGTACAGAAAAGAAGTGGATGCCATCAATCAGGAGATACTGGACCTGCAAAAGGAATTGCTGAGCAATAAGGGCGTCCTTTCTGCCCAGCGCCAGAGTGCCATGCAGAAGTATTTGGACCAGCTGAAGAGTGAACGGGATGACCGCATTTTAGCCATGGTCAAATACAACAACGATGTGCGGGAAACGGAGCTGAGCTTACTTGCAAAGGAGAAGGCTGCGGCGAAAAGCAGCCGATCCGGCGGATCTTCCAGCAGTAAGAGCAGCAGTACCTCTTACCGGGAAACCATCATGAACGAATGGAACCGATTGACCAAACCCGGGAAGATCGCCTTTTTTGACAGCTATGGGGACCAGATCTACGCAAAGAACAAGAGCCTTTATGACAAGCTGAAGGCGGATGTGGCCACCTACCGCAAAGAAGGATATTTTGCTGCGGTCAATCCCCAGTACAACTATTATCTGGACAGCGAGAAGCCTTACCGATATACCGGCCCCCGTTAAGGGGTCGGTATGTTTTGCTCCCTGGGGGAAACAATAGCCCAAAGGAGAGGAGCGATGGGATGGCCATTTGGGACAAACTGGGCTATGCCCCTAAGGAAGAATACGTTTTACCCGAAGAGAAAGAGGAACATGGCAGTACCACGGCAGATGGTTACGGGGGAGGCACTGTACCGCCGAAGCTGGACGGGTATGTGCCCGTAAAGGATCTTGAAGAAAATAAGCGGCAGCTGGATGGGCTGTTTTACAGCGACATCAATATGGATTACAAGTGCCGGGTGTTTTATTCCGGCGAAAAAAAGGTGATGCTGTGCTTTTTGGATGGCCTGACCTATACCATCGTGGTGGATGATATGCTCATGCGGCCGCTCATCGAAACGCCGGTGACGGGCATTGATGATGCCTTGGACCGGGTGCTGCCCATCCACAACCTGAGTGTGGCGGAAAAGGGCAGCCAGGTGGTCAACGCCATCCTGGAGGGGGATGCGGTGGTCATCTTTGATGGGGATACCCGTGCCATCTTGCTGGATGTGAAGAACTACGCCAAGCGCCAGGTGGGGGATGCCATCAACGAAAAAGTCATCAAGGGGCCGCAAAACGGGTTTGTGGAAAACATGCGGACCAACATCACCCTGGTGCGCAGTGTGCTGCGCAGCCCTGACCTTGTGAGCGAGATCATGCCTACGGGGGGAGACAACAACGTAAAATGCGCGGTGATGTACCGAAAGGGTGTGGCTCCTGAAAGCCTTGTAAAGCGGGTGAAGGAAAAGATACAGGGCATCAGCCATGTGGGATTTGTGCTGGGAGGCGGTATGATGGAGCAGCTGATCCGGGAGGATGGGCGGTGCATTTTGCCCAGGACACTGCAGACGGAGCGGCCCGACCGCACCGCCGCCTATTTGACCCAGGGGCATATTGCGGTGGTATGTGATGGCTACCCCTATGCCATGGTGCTGCCCATCACGTTCTTTTCTTTGATGCAGACCAGTGAGGATTATTTCATCCACCCGGTGTTTGCCACCATTGAACGGATGATCCGGTATATGAGCTTGTTTGTATCCATGCTGCTGCCGGGGATCTATGTGGCCCTTGTTTTGTACCATCAGAAGATGCTGCCCATCGAGTTCATTCTTTCCAGCCTGGCCAGCAGGCAGCTGATCGCCCTGCCGGTGTTTGTTGAGATCCTAATGATGTCTGTGGTGTTTGAACTGCTGCGGGAGGCCAGTGTACGGGTGCAATCCGGCATCAACCAGACCCTGGGCATCGTGGGTGGGCTGATTCTAGGGCAGGCGGCGGTATCGGCCAATCTGGTGAGCCCCATTGCCATTATTGTGGTGGCTACCACGGGGCTTTCCAGCTTTGCCATCCCGGATTTTTCTTTGCAGATGGCTGTTTACCATATGCGGTTCCTCTTTTTGCTTGCAGCGGTGCTGGGGGGATTCTGGGGCATCCTATTTTTGCTGGTGCCCCTGTGTGCCTATTTATGCTCTCTTACCTCTTATGGCGTCCCCTATTTTGCGCCTGTGGCCCCGAAAACAAGGGGGAACCGGGATATCGTGATCAAAGGCAAAGTACGCCGGGGCGGGGACATCCCCGATTACGTAAAGACGGGAGGCAAACAAGATGAGTGATCGGCTGGGTCATGCCTCCTACGGGAAGTTTATTTTGCTGGCAGCCATCAGTAAGGTACTGCTGATGGATCGATCCTACATGGCGCTGGGCGGCGGGGGATTTTTGCTGCCCCTTTTTGCCGCTGCCCTGATGGCCGGCCTGATGGTGATGCTGCACCGTGGAGGCCGCAGAGCGTTTGTGCTGAAAAACGGGCAGCGGCCGGATGGGGCCATGCGCATTGCCATGGGGCTGGTTGCCCTGGGGATCTTTTTTGAAGTGGTATCCCTTGTGGGGAGTACGGCTGTGAATATGAAGTACGAAACTTTTTTGACCACCGATGAAGGGCAACTGGCCGCGGCAGTGTTGGGGGCTATGGCCCTTGCTGCCATCCAAGGGCTGACGGGGCTGGAGGGAGCGGGGAAGATCGGCCTCGTGGTGACGCTGCTGATCCTTTTATTGGTGCTCTCGGCCGGGTACAGCAACTACGATGGATTCCGCATCTTTCCCCTGTTGAGTGGGGATGGGCGGCAGTATGTATTGCCGCTGATGGAATGGCTGATGGCTTTTTGGCCGGTGGTTTTGCTGTGGGTCTTCCCGAAAAAAGAGGTGCATGCTCCTGAGATGATCAAAAGCGGCTTGAAAGGGATCCTGTGGGGTGGGCTGTGGTGCGCCGTAGTGTATTTGGGGTGCGTCCTGGTGCGCAGCCCCTTTTCCGCCCAGCCGGGGTATTCCCCCGTGGAATTTTTGTTTGAGCAGGCCACCATGGGCAGGGCCTTTTACCGGCTGGATCCCCTCATCTCCATCGCCATCACCATGGTGACGGTGGTGACGGGGGCGTTGGCCCTCAGTGTGTGCGGGGTGCTGTTGCAGCAGATCATCGGATTGCCCCACAAGCGGCCCGTTGTGGCGTTGACTGCCGCTTTGGCGCTGCTGGTTCTGTATTGGGTATTGACCCCGGGATCCCCTTTGTGGGGGAGTTTGGCCATGATCCGATCCTTAGCGCCGGGGCTGATGCTGAGCGGATTGCTGTTGAGGACGGTATGGGGAAGGAGTGGGTGCCATGAAGGGTAGAGTTTTGTTGGTGTTGTGCCTGCTGTTTTGCTTGTGCGGCTGCAGCGATGGGCTGGAGCTGGATGATTCCGCCCATGTGCTGAGCATCGCCGTGGACAAAGGGGAGGAGAAGGACTACCGATTTACCTTCCAGATGCCGGTGCTGATGGGATCGGAAGGGACGGTGGGGGGAGAAGGTGCCCGGTTTCGCAGCATCTCTTTGGAGGCGGAGAACATCATGGACGCCTTTGAAAGTGCGAACCATGCCGATGCCCGGTATATGAATTTTGCCCACCTGAACTTTTTTGCCGTCAGCGAAGAATTGGCCCGGGCGGGGGAGATGCCAGAGTTGATCGCATCCTGCGCTTATTTTGCAGAGCTGCGGGATGGTGCCATGGTAGTGGTGACAGAGGGCAAAGCGGAAGACTTTTTAAAAGGATTTGAAAACGAAAAGGAATCCAACCTGGAACGATTGCAGGAGAACCTCATCAGCGGGGCGCAGACATCCGCCATCATCCCGGATACTACAGTGGCGGACCTGATGGAATACTTTACCGATGGCAGAGGCGATGCCGTGGTGGCCTTGGGCGGCGTCAATGAAGGGGCATCGGAAGGCGGTGGTCAGGAGGAGGGTGCGCCGGCTTTGGCCCAAAATGCCATGGATGATGAGATCGGCGAGACGGAGCGATCAGGCGGGCTGGGCAGTGAATTGCGGGGCTGTGCCCTGTTTTCCGGCGGTACCATGAAGGGGAGCTTTGGCGCGGGGGATACCCGGTTTTTGCTGATGCTCCGGGGGGAGTTTCAGCAGATGCGTTATGTGCTGAGCGACCCGGCAAATAAGGATACCCTGACGCTGAATGTGACCAGGGATGGTGAGCCGGAGATCACATTTGAAGGGGAAAAGCCCACCATCACCGTACGGCTGCGGGCCAGGGTGGTGGACCAAAGCACGTTTATGGACCCGGATGCCCCCCATGTTTACGAGGAGATCCACACTGCGGCCTACAATGCCCTGTATGGGCAACTGGTAAAGGTCAGCGATGATGTGATGGCCTTGGGTGCCGATGGATGGAATCTGGGCCGCAGGCTGAGCCTGGGGAAGATCCTGTGGAAAAACCACGGAGAAGAAGGTCTTGACCGGATGCCGAAAAAGGGTGTGGAGGTGCGGCTCTCCATGCGGCTGCTCAAGCAGGACCCATACAGGAGGTGATGGGATGCTTGCTGTTGTAATGGTGTGTCTATTCATTTACTGCGGGATCTACTGCGCAAAACTGGCGTACGAAAAACAATGGAGATGGTTTATGCCCTATACCCTTTTATTGCTCACCGTTCTATTTGGATGGATCTATGGCATATTCACACTGTAAAGAGCCCTATGGGCTCTTTTTTTGCAGATGCTTCCATGGTTCGGTGTGATCAGAGGTGCTATAATAGTTGTAATTGACCCGGGGCGTTTGTTGAAACTGTTACTTTTCTGTGATAAACTAGTAACAACTACTGAGGATCGAGGAGACCGATGTCTAGAAAGTATTTGGAAGAAAACCTGAGAAAGGCATATGAAAAGAGCATCAGGCAGCATGGCCAGCAGGGGGAACCTATGCCCCATGAAGGTGCTGATATGCCCCTTAGGAGCCGGGAAGATGCAGAGATCATCGGGAAGATCAGTTTAGAAGATTTGAAGCGCATGTTGGATGAGGCGGATGCCAAGCAGGCAAAGCCCGATCCTTCCAAGAGTGATTTAAAAGAGTAAGGCAGGCTAAAACCTTTGAACATTTGGGATTCGATTGTGAATACAGTCAGCAGGTTCAGCATACTGGACCTGGTTGACATCATATTGGTCACGGTGCTGATCTACTACGTGTTAAAGCTTGCCAGCCGTACCCGTGCCATGCAGGTATTAAAGGGCCTGGGCATTATGCTGATTGCGGCAAGGCTGAGTGAGTGGATCGGCCTGCAATCCATGACGTGGGTGATGAACTACATCATCAACATGGGTGCCGTGCTGCTCATCGTGCTGTTTCAGCCGGAGCTGCGCAAAGCCTTTGAGCACCTGGGCCGCAGCAGCCAGTTTCGGGATAGCAGGCGCAGTGTGGACGAAGATGCCTTGATCAACCAGATGGTGGTATCCTTAACGGGCCTTGCCCGCACCAAAACCGGTGCGCTCATTGCACTTGAGCGGCAGGTCGCCCTGGATGATATTGCAGAAACAGGCACCCCGGTGGGGGCTGAGGTCACCTCTGCCCTTCTTGGTACCATCTTTATGTCCGGCACACCGCTGCACGATGGCGCTGTGCTTGTACAAAATGGGTACATCAAAGCGGCGGGGTGCTTTTTGCCCCTGACCAACAACAACGAACTGCCCAAAACCTTAGGCACCCGCCACAGAGCTGCCGTGGGTCTGAGCGAGGTTTCCGATGCCATCGTCTTTGTGGTATCCGAAGAAACGGGCACCATCTCCTGTGCCAGGGAAGGTCGGCTGGAGCAGAACCTGGACGGTGCGAAGATCAGAGAGATCATGGAAAGCACCAGCAGCCGGTTTGATAACTTCAGCCTTACTGATTTGTTCAAAAGGGGGAAGAAGGATCAATGAACCGCCTTTGGAACCGTTTGAAACATAATTTTGCCTTAAAAGCCACTGCGCTGTTTTTTGCCATCATGCTGTGGAGCTTTGTGATCTCCGAAACGGATCCGGAGCGCAGCAGGGCTTATAACAACATCCCGGTGGAGATCGTGGGGCTTTCTCAGCTGGAAAACGATAACCTTGCCGTAAAGGGTGATGTTTCCGCCATCTTTGGGGATGCTAATTTGAGCTTGACGCTAAAAGTCAGCGAGATCGGCACCTTTGATCCCTCTGCGGTGGGCGTTATGGCGGACCTTTCCTCCATCCGCGAACCCGGCAAATACAACATCCCCCTTGTGGGCCACGCCCCTGTTGGCTCCATTGCAAAGGTGATCCCGCAATCCATCACCATTGAGGTGGAAGAGCGGCATACCGCCCAGTTCCCCGTGCAGGTGATCAAAAAAGGCACCCTGGCCGGCGGGCTGTATTCCACCGACCCTGTCATCACCCCCCAGTATGTGGAGGTATCCGGCGCGGCGTCCGATGTGGCTGCCATCCGCAATGCGGTGGTCTATTTGGATGAAAGCAGCCTTTCTTCCCAGTTCAGCAGTGAGCTGCCCGTGGTGCTGCTCAACGAAAACGGGGAGGAGATCAGCCATAGGCGGTTTTCCTCCGGAGCGCCTACGGTGGATGTGTTTATGGATGTTCTGCCCGTGAAAAAGCTGAGCGTGGATGTGGACGACATTCTTGGGCGGATCGAAGGTTTGCCCTGGGGGTATCGGGCTGTCAGCGTGATGGCCTCTCCCGGTGAAGTGGAAGTGGCGGGGGAAGCGGAAGTGCTCAGCAAGCTTTCCACCATCAGCGTGGGCAGTGTGAATGTGGACGGTGCCAAAGAGGATGTGACCATCAGTGCATCGGTCATCCTGCCGGAGGGCACCATTGCCACCACCACAAAGGAGATCACCCTGACGGTGGTCATCGCACGAGATCGATAGAATCTTTACGGCCGGTGAGGGGCGACCCTGCGCCGGCCTTTTTGGAGCAAACAGATGATCTATGAAATTCGGGGAATCCAGCTGAATCTGGATGATCATGAGGATATGCTGCGCCAACTGGCAGCAAAAAAAGCGAAGGTACCGGTGGAGCGGGTGGAAAAACTGTGGATCCGCCGTCGCTCCATCGATGCGCGCAAGGGTAAAGTGGCTTTTGTGCACACCTTGGGGGTGGAGATCAGCGGCAAGGCCCCCAAGGGCGAGGTCTACCCCCTAAAAGCGGAAGAAGCGTGGAGCGGCCCCTTTGGCCGGGAGGCTCTCATGGGGCCCATCGTGGTGGTGGGCGCCGGCCCCTGCGGGCTGATGGCGGCTTATACCCTTGTAAGCCACGGTTACCCCGTGGTACTGCTGGAACGGGGCGGCCGCATGGCAGAACGGGATGCCGCCACAGATGCCTTCCATCATGGCGGGGAACTTAATGAAGACAACAACCTCCTCTTTGGCGAGGGGGGCGCAGGGGCCTATTCCGATGGGAAGCTTACGGCCCGCAACAAGGATGCATCCGCAAGACGGGTGCTGGAGCTGCTCATCAAACACGGGGCGGATGGATCCATCGGCTATGATGCCAAGCCCCACATCGGCACCGATGTGCTAAAAAAAGTGGTCAGCGGGGTCACGGATTCCATCATGGCCATGGGCGGCAAGGTGCTGTTCCATGCAAAGCTCACGGGCCTTTGTGAACGGGATGGGGTCATCACGGAACTGCGGTTTTGCTATAATGGGACGGAGCAGTGCATCCAACCCGGTGCGGTGGTGCTGGCCATCGGCCACAGCGCAAGGGATACCTACCGCATGCTCCATGACTTGGGCACCCCTATGGAACAAAAGCCCTTTGCGGTGGGCGCCCGCATCGAGCACCACCAGAGTATGATCGATGCTACCCAGTACGGCAGCTTTGCCGGGCACCCCAAACTGGGGGCGGCGGAATACGCATTAACGGCCCGGGCGGGGGACAGGGGCGTTTACACCTTCTGCATGTGTCCCGGGGGGTATGTGGTGCCCAGCGTGAACATCCCCCATCGCCTGTGCGTCAATGGTATGAGCTACCATAAGCGGGACGGCGTGAATGCCAATTCCGCTTTGGTGGTGCAGGTAGGGCCCAAGGATTTTTATGAGGGACCCTTAGGAGGCATGGAATTTCAGGAACGGCTGGAACGGGCTGCCTTTGATTACACCGGCAGTTACGCTGCCCCCATGCAGCGGGTGGAGGATCTGTTAAAGGGCAGAAAAACCACCGCCCTGGGTGATGTGAAACCCACCTACCCCATGGGCAGCGCATTGTGCCATTTAAACCGGGTGCTGCCGGATTTCATCGTTTCGGCCATGGCGGAGGCCATCCCCCAGATGGCACGGCGCTTAAAGGGCTTTGATGCCCCCGACGCCGTTTTAACGGGGGTGGAGGGCCGCACCAGTGCGCCGGTGCGCATCGTAAGAAACGAGAGCGGCATCAGCCCCTTTGCGGATAACCTGTACCCGGCGGGGGAGGGCTCCGGCTATGCGGGGGGCATCGTCAGCGCTGGGGCGGATGGAATCCGCACGGCACAATCCATCATGGAACGATTTTCATGTGAATACCATGGCTTTACACTTTAGTTTTCTTCGATTATAATAGCGTTGTAGATGTGAAAAGGGGGTATCATCCGTGAACAGACCCAAGCAGCCGAAGCAGAAGCACAGTGCAGGCGAAATTTTGGTTTGTCTTATTGCATTGCTGGTTGCTATGTTTATGAGCAAGTATATGCCCTTTAAATGGGGAATTGCCAAACAGGTGGAAGATCAAAAGAACGCTGCTACTGCATCCCCTGTTGTTACGGTAACTCCGGATGCTTCTCCTGAAGCATCTCCGGTGCCCACCCCTACCCCTGCGCCCGAGGACGCAGAATGATCACAGACCCATTGCGGCGGTTTTCCGCCGCTTTTTTATTAAGGAGGATCTCATGGCAAAACGGATGACGGTGTTTTGCGGCAACTTTGGCAGCGGCAAAACGGAACTGGCCATGGCCTATGCAAAACAGCTTGCAAAACAGGGTGAAAGAGTCACCCTTGTGGATATGGATTTTGTAAACCCCTATTTTACCTCCAGCCACCAGCGAGAGGAACTGGAAGGCATGGGGGTGCGGCTCATCGGGCCCAGGTATTCCACCACGGGGGTGGATGTACCATCCCTTTCCCCCGAGGTGTTCTCCGTCTTTATTCAAAAGGATGCTAAGGTGATCTTTGATTTAGGCGGCGACCCCATCGGTGCGGTGGCAATGGGCTCGCTGGCCAGTCGCATCGAACAGGATGGCGGGGCAGAGATGCTGTTTGTGCTGAATCCCTATCGCCCCTTGGTCCGGGATACCAAAAGTGCCAAAGACCTGCTCCTTTCCATCCAGCAGGAAAGCCATTTGACGGCCACTGCCATCGTCAACAACGCCAATTTGGGCGCAGAGACGCAGGCAGAGCATTTGATCTACGGCGACGGCGCCGCAAAAGCCCTGGCCGATGAAATGGGCATTACCGTTGCGTACTTTGGCGCAACCAAAGAGGTGCTGGAATCCTTAGAAAAAGGCGCCGTGTCGGGGGAGCCCATCGTGGTGGAACGGTTGAACCGCCAGGAATGGATGCTGTAACACACTGTAATTAAATTGCCAGTGCAGATATCCCGCCTGCAGTATGCGCGGGTTCTGTCCGGAAAACGGATAAAGGCGAAACACACAGCCTATACCGTTGGGCAGGCAGATTATATTTGTACCCAAATCATTCTGCGGCGTGGCACCGGGGCCTCCCCGGATGGTGGATAAAGGCGAAACACACTGCCAATACCGCTGGGCAGGCAGATTATATTTGTACCAAAATCATTCCGCGGTGTGGCACCGGGGCCTCCCCGGTTGACATACTTTGGCGGAGTGATATAATAAATCAAATCATTTCTATTATTTTGTGGAGGTGGCACAAGTGCGAGGAGCATTTATTGATGCGAATATTTGCAAAGGCTGCGGTCTTTGTGTAACGGCTTGTCCGAAAAAGATCATTGAAATAGATACCAGCACCATCAACGCCAAGGGTTATGCCCCGGCTCATGTGGTGGATCAGGATGGGTGCATCGCCTGCGGCGCCTGCTACGGCATGTGCCCCGATTGCGCCATTACGGTAGAAAGGTAGGGAGCAACATGGCAAAAGTTTTGATGAAAGGCAATGAGGCCATTGCTGAGGCTGCCATTTTGGCAGGGTGCCGCTTTTACTTCGGCTACCCCATCACCCCTCAGAATGAGATCCCCGAGTATATGTCCCGCAGGATGCGGGAGGTAGGCGGCACCTTCTTGCAGGCCGAAAGCGAAGTGGCAGCCATCAACATGGTGTACGGCGCTGCCGGCTGCGGCAAGCGGGTCATGACCAGCTCTTCCTCCCCCGGGATCAGCTTAAAGCAGGAGGGCTTAAGCTACATTGCAGGCGCTGAGCTGCCCTGCGTTGTGGTAAACATGGTGCGCGGCGGCCCCGGTCTCGGCGGCATCCAGCCCGCCCAGAGCGATTACTACCAGGCCACCCGGGGCGGCGGTCATGGCGATTACCGCATGATCGTCTATACCCCCAGCACAGTGCAGGAAGCCGCCGAAATGGTGGCAAAAGCCTTTACCGTGGCGGATCGCTACCGCATCGGCGTGATGATCCTGGGCGATGGCATGATCGGCCAGATCATGGAGCCTGTGGATCTTGAAGCCATCAAGGTAGAACCCGAAAACACCAAGAAGCTGTGGGCCACCACCGGTACCGACAGCAAAGACGGCAAACGCAGCGTGGTCAACTCCCTCTACATCGACCCCAACGAGCTGGAAGTGGTAAACCAGCGGCTTGAGGCCAAGTACGATGTCATCGCCGCATACGAGACCGAGTATGAAGAATACATGCTGGACGATGCCGATGTGATGCTGGTAGCCTATGGCACCACCGCCCGCATCTGCAAGAGCGCCGTTGCCAAAGCCCGTGAAGAGGGCATCAAGCTGGGCCTCTTCCGTCCCAAGACCGTATGGCCCTTCCCCTATGATGCCCTTGCAAAAGCCGCAGAAGGCAAAAAGGCCGTCATCAGCGTAGAGATGAGCCTGGGTCAGATGGTGGATGACGTGCGCATTGCGGTCAACGGCAAATGCCCCGTGCACTTCACCGGCCGCACCGGCGGTGTGATCCCCACCCCCAAAGAGATCCTCGATTACGTAAAGGAGGTGCGCTGAAATGGCCAAATTTGAAAAACCCAAAGCCTTATTGGATGTACCGCTGCACTACTGCCCCGGCTGCACCCACGGCATCGCTCACCGTCTGGTGGCAGAGGCCATGGATGAACTGGACATCACCGGAAAGACCATCGGCATTGCGCCGGTAGGCTGCTCCGTTTTTGCGTACAACTACTTTAACTGCGATATGCAGCAGGCCAGCCACGGCCGTGCTCCCGCAGTTGCCACCGGCATCAAACGGGCCATGCCCGACAACATCGTCTTCAGCTACCAGGGCGATGGCGATTTAGCCTCCATCGGCGCCGCCGAGATCGTCTCTGCTGCTGCCCGTGGCGAAAAGATCACCGTGATCTTCATCAACAACGCCATCTACGGCATGACGGGCGGCCAGATGGCCCCCACCACCCTGTTGGGGCAGAAGACCACCACCTCCCCCTATGGGCGGGATGAAAACATCCAGGGTTACCCCATCCGCATGGTGGAGATGCTTTCCCAGCTGGATGGCTGCGCCTATGCAGAGCGTGTTTCCATGCACAACTACCCCAACGTATTAAAGGCGAAAAAGGCTGTGAAAAAGGCTTTTGAGACCCAAATCGCAGGCAAGGGCTTTGCCATTGTAGAGCTGCTTTCCACCTGCCCCACCAACTGGGGCCTTTCCCCCGTGGATGCCTTAAAGTTTGTGGAAGAAAAGATGATCCCCCAGTATCCTCTGGGCGTATTTAAGGAGGTTTAAGCCATGGAGCATCGCATTGTAGTAGCAGGCTTCGGCGGCCAGGGCGT
This sequence comes from Clostridiales bacterium, assembly GCA_015056185.1. GTDB lineage: Bacteria > Bacillota > Clostridia > Christensenellales > QAND01 > QAND01. The sequence goes on from SVGV01000001.1 coordinate 60,933, forward strand.
ATTGCTCATTGGCCAGGTATTGTGCTATGCAGGCATGGCAGAAGGCAAGAATGTCTCCTGGCTGCCCAGCTACGGCCCCGAGATGCGCGGCGGCACCGCCAGCTGCTCCGTCATCGTTTCCGATGGGGAGATCGCAAGCCCCCTGGTAACGGAGCCCGAAAAGCTCATCGTTATGAATCTGCCCTCCTTTACCAAGTACGAACCCCTGATGGAAAAGGGCGGCACCATCTATGTAAATTCTTCTTTGATCGATGCCAAATCCACGCGGGATGACATCAAAAAGTGTTACATCCCCTGCAACGATGCCGCCATCGCCGTGGGCAATGCCCGCGCAGCCAATATGGCTATGCTGGGCGCCTTTTTGGCGGATACCGGCGTTGTCAGCAAGGAAAGTGCCATGGCAGCCCTTAAGAAGATCTTTGGGGAGCGCAGAGCACACCTGTTGCCCGTAAACGAACTGGCAATGGATAAAGGCGCCGAAATGATGGTAAAAGAATAAACCAAACAAAAAAGACCCGATGTGCATCGGGTCTTTTTTTATTTAAACTTCCACTAGTTTGCCTTTTACAAACACCGCTTCTTTTAAGCCCACTTTGGCCATTAAGTCTTTGGCCACCTCGTTGTGGGCGCTAAGATCTTTTACAAAATGGGCGTCGCTGCCCACCGTTACATGAGTGCCGCCAACCTCCTTATACAGCTGCAAAAGGGTAAGGCCGGGCATGGGCTCACGGCAGTTGTTCCTAAGGGCAGAGGTGTTGATCTCAATGACGCTGCCGTTTTTTAAAAGCAGCTTCATGGCCTCGGCCAGAAGATCCATATCAGGGGGTGTTTCCCCAAAGTACCGCTTGGGGAAATCCATATGCCCCAGGGTGTGGAACCCACCGTGCCGGGCCGCACAGTAGATCTCCCGCCAGTAGCCATCGGTGTAGGCCATATGGGGGATGCCCTCCCGCATCATACGGGTGGGGAAGAGGTCGCCCACCCAGTGGATGCTGCCGATGATCATATCATAGGGGTATTTCTGAAACTCTGCCAATTGCTCGGGGTGCATGTGAGGCTCTGCAAACTCCACCCCGGCCAGGATGGTGAGCTTATCGGCATATTTTTTTTGTAGTGGAGCAACGGCATCAAAAAATGCCTGGGGGTCATAGTACCCCGTGCCGTAATCCAGGGGGTTGGTATCCATATGATCCGTAAAGCATAAGTAAGACATGCCAAGCTCGATGGCACGGGTGCAGTAGCCCTCAATGGGGGTATCGCAATCGGCACTGAAGGCCGTATGTACGTGAAGATCACAGCGCATGGGTTCATCCTCCTTACTGCTATTATAGCGTAAACTCTCGTTCCCGCAACGGAAAAACCTGCGCCGCCCCGCCAGGATATGAGAGGGCTCACTGGGATAAGATAGAGAAATAAAGGGGGCAAAAAATCGCCCAAGGGGGCATCCCATTGCCTAAAAACGGCCGGGATGGAGTTTTTGCAAAAAGCAAAAATATGGTATGATTTTCGTAAAGGAGGCAGATGAAATGCCATTGTTTTCAGACATCAATACCTGGGCATTGATCGCCCTTGTCATCGGCCTTGGGCTGATGGTACTGGAGATCTTCACCCCCGGCTTTGGCCTGTGCGGCGGCTGCGGTTTAGTGCTGATGGCCATCGCGGTGATCTTACAGGCCAAATCCCTGCTGGAGGCTGTGATCCTCACCACCATCATTTTAGTGGTGCTGGGCATCGCCTTTCTGATCGCAGTAAGAAGTGCGCAAAAAGGCCGCTTAAGCCGTTCTCCCATCATTTTAAAAGAGAGCATCGGTGAGGAGAACCCGGCAAAAGAGGAACTCTTCGGTAAAGAGGGCGTGGCGGTAACGCCCCTGCGTCCATCCGGCACTGTCAAGATCGGGGAAGAGCGCATCAGCGCCGTGACCGATGGCGAGTGGCTCTCAGCCGGCACCAAAGTAACGGTGGCAGGCATGTACCGCCTGACCCCTGTCGTACGGAAAGTGGAAGAATAAAAGGAGGAAACTATGATCGCAGATTTCTTTAACAGCGTGGGCCTGGTACCCATCCTCATTTTAGTTGCGGTGGTGGCACTCATCGCCCTGTTTTTCAGCTTTGTGCCCATCCGTTTGTGGATCAGCGCCACGGCGGCGGGGGTGAAGGTCGGCATCTTCAACCTCATCGGTATGCGCATCCGCAAAGTATCCCCCCAGACCATCGTCAACCCCATGATCAAAGCCACTAAGGCTGGGCTGGATCTTTCCATCAACAAGCTGGAGGCCCACCACCTGGCCGGCGGCAATGTGGACAGGGTGGTCAATGCCCTCATCGCAGCCCAGCGTGCCGAGATCACTCTGGAATTTGAGCGTGCCGCCGCCATCGACCTTGCCGGCCGCGATGTGCTCACCGCCGTGCAGATGAGCGTCAACCCCAAAGTCATCGAGACTCCTGTGGTAGCCGCCATCGCAAAGGACGGTATTGAGCTGCGGGCTAAAGCCAGGGTCACTGTGCGGGCCAATATTGACCGCCTGGTGGGCGGCGCCGGGGAAGAGACCATCATTGCCCGTGTAGGCGAAGGCATCGTTACCACGGTAGGTTCCTCCGGCAGCCACAAAGAGGTGCTGGAAAACCCCGACCTCATCTCCCGCACCGTGCTCAACAAGGGCCTGGATGCCGGCACCGCCTTTGAGATCCTCTCCATCGACATTGCCGATGTGGATGTGGGCCGCAACGTAGGCGCCCAATTGCAGATGGATCAGGCAGAGGCCGACCGCCGCATCGCCCAGGCCAAGGCGGAGGAACGCCGTGCCATGGCCGTTGCCCGTGAGCAGGAGATGAAGGCATCGGTACAGGAAATGCAGGCCCGGGTGGTAGAGGCCCAGGCACAGGTGCCCCTTGCCATGGCAGAGGCCTTCCGCCAGGGCAACCTGGGTGTGATGGATTACTACAACATGCAGAACATCCAGGCGGATACCACCATGCGCAACGCCATCGCCGGCAAAGGCGAGGATGAATAAGCTAAGATGATCGAGACCATTCTCTCCATCCTCCCCGTTGTCATCTTTCTGGGGATCTACATCTTAGCTACCACGGCCACCTATAAGCGCAGCCAAAAAGCCAAAGCCATAAAGTGGACGAAAGCCTACGAGGAATTGGCCCACCATGCAGAATCCACCATGGGGGAACAAGCCTTGGAAGATGCTGTGTTGGAACAAACGGTGCCAAAGCCGGAGAGCGTCCAGCTGGAAACCGCCTACGAAGAAGCCGGCATGGGTGCCCATACCCCCCAGGGGGATGAAGCCCGCCATGCCACCCGGCCAAAGTGGGTGGATGTCCCCTCGCAAAAGACTGCAGAAGGGTATGATCACAAGCGCCTGAAAGAAGCGGTGATCTTAAGCGAGATCATCGGCCCGCCCAAAGCAAAACAGCACCGCCGCAGATACGGCTAAAAAAGGGATGCTCCGCATCCCTTTTTTGCACCCTTTTCCCATTGGGCTGGATTGGCTATAATGGGGGAAGAAAGGAGGGAGTCTGTTGGCATATCCCATTGCTGCGGTTGGCTTAGGCCTGTTTTTGTATGCCCTGATCCCCGCCTTTGTCCGGGGTTGGCGCTATGCCTTTTGTGATGCCGATGCCCTGCCCATGTTAAATGATGCCCCCATCAAGGGGGATGCGCTGCGCCTGCTGTGCTATCTGCTCTTAGGCAGTTTTGTGGTGTACGGCACCGCCCTTTTGTTTACCGGCAGCCTGAATTCCCTTGTGCAGGCAGATGCCCTGCATTATACCGAGATCGCAAAAAACGGCTATACCAATGTGGGGGAGACCCGCTATTTCATCGTGTTTTTCCCGCTGTTCCCCCTTTGTATGCGCCTTTTGACATATCTTCTGGGGGATGCCCTGTTTGCGGCCATTGTGCTCAATAACGGTTTTTTGTTTGTGGCCATGTGGTACCTTTACAAAATGGGCTGCCGCGTTTATGGCCGCAAAACAGCTTTGCGTAGTGCAAAATACTTAAGCTTATTTCCCTTTGCCCTGTTCTTCCGCAACCCCTATACCGAAAGCTTATTTGTGATGCTCAGCGTCATGAGCATCTATTACGCCATGGATGGCCGCCATCTTACATCGGGGGTGATGGGACTGTTGTGTGCTCTGTGCCGCTCCACCGGGGTGATTTTGATGCTGCCCATTTTGATGGAATCGGTGCGCGCCTGGCGTATGGGGCAGCAAAAACTGTGGATCGCCATCCTCGCCACCCTCTTGCCCCTTGGAGGATTTGCCATCTATCTGGGGTTAAACTATGCCGTTACGGGTAATGCCCTGCAGTTTTTGATCTACCAAAGGGAACACTGGTACAACGGCTTTGCCCTTTTCCCCCATAGCTTGTTTGAGACCGCTGATTACATGCTCCACAACACCCAGCCATCCCTGGCCCCCTTCTGGGTCAGCCAGTTTCTTGCCATCATGGTGTTCAGCTTTTTATTGGCGGCAGGGTGCAAACACCTGCACCCCACCCACAGCGCCTATGCCTTAGCGGGGTTTTTCATCATGCTCAGCCAGGATTGGCTGCTTTCGGGCGGGCGGTATTTGATGGGCATCGCCATCCCCTTTTACATCCCCGCCCTGTGGGCCAAAAAGCCCATGCCCGATGCCGCTGTTACCGCCCTTTGCGTGATGGGGCTCCTCTATTTAAGCTGCGTCTTTTGTATGGGCACACCACTTTATTAGTTTGTGAGGTCAAATTATGGACGAGAAAACCAACGTCATGCGTTTGCTGGAGCAAAAGAACATCCCCTATACCGCTCATTATTACGGCACCGGCGAAGCCATGAGTGGGGTGGAAGTGGCAAAACTCTTAAACCGGGATGTGGACCAGGTGTATAAAACCCTTGTGACCACCGCCGGCCCCCGCAAGTTTTATGTGTTTATGATCCCCGCTGCGGAAGAGCTGGATCTCAAAAAAGCTGCCCGGGCCGTGGGGGAAAAATCCCTTGAGATGCTGAAGCAAAAGGATCTGCTGCCCAACACCGGCTACATCCACGGGGGCTGCAGCCCCATCGGCATGAAAAAGCTGTACCCCACCACCATCCATGAGGATGCCATTTTGTACGATACCATCCTTTTTTCCGCGGGGAAGATCGGCTGCCAGGTGGAACTCAATATCGAACAAATCCTGCCCCTGGTGCCCTACACCATGGCGGATCTCATCAAATAAAAAAAGCACCCGCTTGGGTGCTTTTTTGTTACCCTTCAAAGGGGAAGGGGAGGTTTGCAGCTTTGTAGATCTGCTTTAATACGTTCATGGTGCCGTTTTTGATGGGGGATCGTTCCATGGCCTCGGCCATTTCATTCCGCCGGGCGTACACATCGGCAATGGCAGCCATGAGGCTTTCCGGTGTCAGATCCTTTTGCTCCAGCATCACGGCGTAGTTCTGGCTGCTGAAGTACTGGGCGTTTAAGATCTGGTCACCCCGGCTGACCTCTTTGGGCAGGGGGATCAACACCGAGGGTTTTGCCATGCACAGCAGCTCAAAGATGGTGTTTGCGCCGCTGCGGCCCACCAGCAGATCGGCCAGTGCAAAGTAATCGGCCAGTTCCGCGCTGACATATTCAAACTGGGCATAGCCTGGCCTTACGATGCTCTCGTTCAAATTGCCCTTACCCCGGATGTGGATGATGTTGTACTTACTTAAGATCTCATCCAGCGCGGTCTCCAGTGCGGCGTTTACGGCTGCGCTGCCCTGGCTGCCGCCCATAAACAGCAGCGTGGGCTTTGCATCAAACCCCAGTGCGGCCCGGGCCCGCTCCTTATCCCCCTTGGTGATCTCATCCCGGATGGGGGAGCCGGTCCAAACGGCCTTGCCTTCCTTGATGCCGGATTCTTTGGGGTCAAAGCTGGTGCAAACCACGGTGGCCTTGGGTGCACTTAACTTGTTGGCAAGGCCTGCGGTGTAATCGCTCTCGTGCAGCACCACGGGCACCTTGGCGCTTTTTGCACCGTAAACGGCAGGCACGCTCACAAAGCCGCCCTTGCTGAACAGCACCTTGGGCTTAAGCTGTTTCATGATGCGCTTGCTTTCCTTGATGCCCTTTAACACCTTAAAGGGGTCAGTCAGGTTTTTTACCGTCAAATACCGGCGGAATTTGCCGCTTTCGATGACGTGGTAGGTTACATCCTCCACTTCGCCAATGAGCCGGCGCTCGATGCCGTCTGCGGTGCCAAGGTAGTGGATCTCCCACCCATCCTCCTTCAAATAGGGGATGAGTGCAATATTGGGCGTAACATGACCGGCGGTGCCGCCGCCGGTCAACACGATGCGTTTTTTCATAGTATTCCCACCTGTCTTGATGATCATGGGTATTTTACCACAGTTGGTGCTATTATGCTATGCCCTCTAATGGCAGGCTATGTGGCACAAAAAAGCGGTATGCACAAAGTGCATACCGCAGTTTTGTTCATAGTTACGCTTTTTTCACTACGGGGCCGTTTTTGGTGTCTTCCACCACATAGCCCATTGCGGTGATCTCGTTTCTTAAAGCATCGGCTTTGGCCCAATCACGGGCGGCACGGGCGGCCTGGCGCTCTTCCGCCATCTTCAGCACCTCTTCGGGGATGCTCTCTTCCACCTTGACGATGATGCCCAGCACGCCCATCAGCTCATCCAGCAGGTTAAGGGCAGCCTGTGCGCCCTCCTTGCTGCCGCCGCCAACAAACACGGTGTTGGCCTCCCGGACGAATTCAAAGACCACGCCCAACGCATCGGCGGTGTTTAAGTCGTCATCCATGGCGGCCTTGAAGCGGTCACGGTAGCTGCCGATGGAATCAACAAACTCAGCTTCCTTTGCGCCTTCGCCCCAGGGTGCGGCCACAATGCGGGAGAGGAGGTCATGGGCGTTGCGGATGCGGCCGAGGGCTGCCTCCGCCTGGACGATGAGATCCCGGCTGTAGTTGATGGGGCTGCGGTAGTGGACCGTCAGCATAAACAGACGCACCGCCATGAGGTCAAACTCGCTGCTGATATCCCGGATGGTGAAGAAGTTGTTTAAAGATTTGCTCATCTTGCGATTATCCACATTGATGTAGCCGTTGTGGAGCCAGTAGTTCACGTAGGTTTTGCCGGTGGCACCTTCCGATTGGGCGATCTCGTTATCATGGTGGGGGAAGATGAGGTCCTGCCCGCCGGTGTGGATGTCAAAACTTTCGCCCAAATACTTCATGCTCATGGCGCTGCATTCCACATGCCAGCCGGGGCGGCCCAAACCCCAGGGGGATTCCCAGCTGGGTTCGCCGGGCTTGGCGGCCTTCCACAGGGCAAAATCCATGGGGTCCCGCTTGATCTCCGCCACGTCCACACGGGCGCCTGCTTCCAGCTCATCTAAATTCTGGCCGGAAAGCTTTGCATACCCGGGGAACTTTTTGGCGGCGTAGTAAACATCGCCCTGGCTTTCGTAGGCCAGGCCTTTTTCGATCAAGGTTTCCACCAGGTGGATGATCTCGGGGATGTGTTCGGTTGCCAGGGGAGCCACCGTGGGGTGCGCCACGTTTAAACCATCGGCATCCACATAGTATTCGGCGATGAACCGATCGGCCAGTTCCTTCACGGTGATGCCCATCTCGTTGGCTTTGTTGATCATCTTATCGTCGATATCCGTAAAGTTCTGCACCCTGGTCACATCGTAGCCCAGGTATTCAAAATACCGGCGAAGGGTATCAAACACAATAAAGGGACGGGCATTGCCCAGATGGAAGTAGTTATAAACGGTGGGGCCGCAGGAATACATGCCCACCTTACCGGGGGTGATGGGTACAAATTCTTCCTTTTTGCGGGTCATGGTATTATACAGTTTCATGGAATGCTTCCTCCTTTGTTTCTTCTTTTAACAAAGCCTCCAGGCTTTCGATGCGGCTGCGCAATTCTGCGATCTCCACTTTGATGGGGTCAGGCAGATGGATCTGGTCCAGATTGGGCCGCTTTTCTTCACAATCCTTTAGATCACAGGTGTCGCAGCTGCCCACGGGCCGCCCATGGGGGCAGGCCGCCCGTTTGACGATGCGCCCCGGCACGCCCACCACGGTGCAGTAGGGGGGTACCTCCTGCAGTACCACCGCCCCGGCACCGATCTTGCTGCCGTTGCCCACCTTAAAGGGCCCAAGGATCTTCGCCCCTGCGGCGATGACCACATCATTGCCGATGGTGGGGTGACGCTTGCCGGTATCCTTGCCGGTGCCGCCCAAGGTCGCACCCTGGTAGATGGTCACGTTATCGCCCACCACAGCGGTCTCACCGATGACAACGCCGCTGGCATGGTCAATAAACAGCCCCTTGCCGATGACCGCCCCGGGGTGGATATCCACCCCCGTAAAAAAGCGGACGTTTGCGGAGATAAACCTGGGCAAAAACCGCAGGCCCCGCTTCCACAGGGCGTGGGCCCGGCGGTGCCAGCGCACCGCGTGAAAGCCCGGGTAGCACATAAAAATCTCAAAACCGTTTCTGGCGGCGGGGTCCCGCTCCTTCACGGCACGGATGTCTTCTTTTAAATTACGGATATACATAGATTCACCCAATTATAAAAAAATAGCCGCCTCCGAAGAGACGGCTTTTACCGCGGTTCCACTCTTGTTGAGGGCACCAAAATAAGGTGCCTTCCACTTTCAGCAGATAACGCTGCCACACGGCTGCCCACTTGTGCAGGCAGCAGCTCCTGCGGCGCAACTTCACCAAACCACCCTCGGGGCCGGCTTACAGCCGGTGGCCTGCCCTCTCTTAGCCGGGTGCAAATGGCTACTAACCGCTTTCCTCGCTTTTGTAACGTTATTATACCCAACGGGGGCAATATCGTCAATGTAAGATATGGCAGCAGAGCAATGTGGGTTACTCTTCTTCCGAATTTTGCAAAAGGCTGTCTTCCTTTAAATTATCAAGGGCTACCCGCACCGCCTCTATGACAAAGGCAGAAAAGGTGCAGTCCTTGCCGGTGATGGCAGCTTCCACCTCTTCGATGAGATCGTTGGGGAAGCGAATGGATTTATTAGTGGTAGGGGGTACTGCAGGAATATGGAATCGACGCATTTTTACACCTCGCTGCATTACATTTTGTCGTGCGCTTTAAAACTATTTTGAGTTGCAAAATGCAATGCGTATGCATGACAAAAGCGTTTCAGATGTGGTAAAATATTGTTATCCTATTTTGAGGTGAAAAAGATGAGTCATCGGTCCTTAGAAGATGCGTTGGAAATCCTGCGAGAGCAAAACAGGCGACAACAAGCCTGTGAGCTGCGGCAGAAAGAAGCCGAGGCCCGGGGGGTAAGCTGCGGTGAGTGCAGCACCTGTGACATCGGCTGGCAAAAGGGGAAAGTGGCAATAAGGGAAGATGTGTATATCAAACTGGATGCCGTTTTGCGCCCCGCCTATGAAAAATCCTTAAAAAACCAACAAGCGGTTCAGCCCCAAGCGAAAGAATAAAAAAGCCCCCCAGGGGGCTTTTTCTTTTGCAGCATCCCCTTACTTTAAAAAACAGCGGGATTGGTCTATACTGTTTATTTAGGAAGTGAAGTCATGAAGCGAATTATGCATATTTTTGCGGGCCTGTGCGCCGCCCTCTTTGTGGTGGCGCTGCTGCTCAGCGTCATCCGTGGGGTGGCCCTTAATAAAGAACACTATATGGACCAGTACGAAAAAAACGGCACGGCCGCCGTCATCGGCACCGATGAAGCGGGCCTGAGCCAGGTGACGGATGAACTCATCCGCTACCTTGCCGCCGAGGATGATGTGCTGGATGTACAGATCCTAATCCATGGTAAGCTCCAGCCCTTCTATAATCAGCGGGAGGTGGACCATATGGTGGATGTGCAGAACGTCATGTCTTTGGCCCATACCGTAAGCCTTGTGGTTTACGGCCTGTGTGCTGCTTGTGCCATTGCATGGGCGGTGCAGCGTAAACGCCTTGGGGGGTTCCCCGCAAAAGCCATCCCCGTGGGCTTCGGCGTGGGGCTTGTGGCCCTTGTGGCCATCGCCCTTTATGCTTACCTGGATTTCAGCTCCTTCTGGACGGCTTTCCACCATGTGATCTTCACCAATGATCTGTGGATCTTAAACCCCATGACGGATAACCTCATTAACCTGGTGCCTCTGCCCTTCTTCTTTGCCACCTGCATGAAGATCATCCTGTGGTGGGCGGGGCTGCTGGCGGTTTTTGCTTTGGGTACCTTCGCCATTGGGCACTACACAAAACCACGGGCAAATGCCCATAAGGGGAATTGATATGAGCTACACCGAGCGGGCAGATGCCCGAAAACTGCAGATGCAAAAAACGGGCGAGGGCTATGTCCTTGCCATCGAATCCTCCTGCGATGAAACCGCCGCCGCCGTGGCGGATCTAAAAGGCAATCTTTTCAGCAGCGTTGTTGCATCCTCCGCCGATCTGTTTGTGGAATACGGCGGCGTGGTACCGGAGATCGCCTCCCGCAAGCATATGGAGCTTCTGCCCCATGTGGTGCAAAAGGCCCTTGGCGATGCCGGCATTGAAAAAGAGGACCTTAGCTGCATTGCAGGCACCATGGGCCCCGGCCTTGTGGGGGCTTTATTATGCGGGCTCAGCTACGCCAAAGCCATGGCCTTTGCCCTGGATGTGCCCTTCATTGGCATCAACCATATGGAGGGGCATATTGCCGCCAATCAGGTGGAAAACGATATGATCTACCCCCATGTGTGCTTAACGGTTTCCGGCGGGCATACCCAGCTGTTACTGGTCAAGGATGCAACCACCTTCTATCAGCTGGGCCAGACGGTGGACGATGCGGCGGGGGAGGCCTTTGATAAAGCCGCCCGTGCATTAAACCTGCCCTATCCCGGCGGCCCCAATGTGGAGCGCCTTGCCAGAGAGGGCAACGAAGATGCCTTTACCTTTACCCGGCCTAAGCTGAAAAACAAGATGGATTTCTCCTTCTCCGGCATTAAGACTGCGGTGATCAACCTCATCCACACAGCGGAGCAGCGGGGCGAAGAGCTGAACCGGGCCGATGTCGCTGCATCCTTCCAAAAGGCCGTGGTGGAGATGCTCTTAAAAAATGCCTTTACCGCCTGCAAAGAGCAGGGGGTAACAGCCCTTGCGGTGTGTGGCGGCGTAGCCGCCAACGGCTATTTGCGCCAAAAGGCGGAGGCCTGGGCAAATGAGGCGGGCATCACCTTGTACCTGCCCGGCCGCGCCATGTGTACCGATAACGCCGCCATGATCGTCCGTGCAGCGGTGAACCGCATCCAAAAGGGTGAGTTTATGGGGCTGGAAACCAATGCTATTCCATCCTTGAAATTACAATTTATGCAGGCACCCCTGCAAGAATCATCAAAAAACACAAGTGAAAACAACACAAAGTGATCACTACACTTATGCGTATATACATGGTGATGTGTTGTGGAAAACTTTCCACAAATCCATGAAGAATTAGGGTTCAAGCTGTGGATAACTCTGTGGACAGTGTGCATAAAGTGGTGCATATTCAGAAAATTCGATTCAAAACAACAGTTTTTTTGCATCATCGGGGCTGTTTTTTCTGCAGGATGCATGGGTAAAAAATGTGCCGCATAGCCATCCCATAAAGTTGATTCTTTGGGAGGATGGAGATGAAGGGAAGAAAAACTGTAACAAAAAGCATCCTGTTATTGCTGTGCCTTGTTGTAGCGCTGCTTTTGCCCCTTGTGGTGCTGAGTGCCGGCCAAACCGCTGCCGCAGATGCCCCAACGGTGATCTTAGACCCGGGCCACGGCGGGTTTGACCCGGGGGCCATCGGCGTCAGCGGCACCGAAGAAGACGATTTAAACCTGGCTGTTGCCCTTTTACTGAAGGCAGAGTTGGAAAGCCGGGGCATTACGGTGCTGCTCACCCGGGAAAAGGATGAAGCCCTGGGCCAAAGCAAAACGGAGGATATGCACAAGCGGCGGGATCTCATTGCAAACAGCGGGGCCCACTGCGCGGTGATCATCCATATGAACAGCCACCCGGATGCCTCCTGCATGGGGCCGGTGGCCATCCACTACGCCGGCAGCGAAAACGGCGCGCGCCTTGCGGGGTACATCCAGCAGGAGCTCATCAGCCGCCTGCAGCCCCAAAAGGAACGGGCAGCCTACGGGGAGACCTACTTTATTTTAAAAGGCGGCGCAGTGCCCAGCGTCATTGTGGAATGCGGCTTTTTGAGCAATCCCACGGAAGAAGCCCTGCTGTTGGATGCAGGGTATCAAAACAAACTGGCCTTTGCCATTGCAGAAGGGGTCACGCGGTATCTGACGCCCCAAAGTGAATAGATTTCTTCTGAAAAACGGCCCCATGCCGTCGCAACGGGGGCCGTTTTATGTTAAAATATACTGAATACCTATGGAAGGGTGTGCAAGATGGAACCGCTCAAAGATGAAGGCCAGATCCAGATGCTGGTCTATGCCTATATGGGGGATACCGTTTACGATCTGTTCGTCCGTGAACGGCTCATCCATCAGCACCCCCTGGAGACCGCCCATGGCATGCACCGCCGTGCGGTGGCACTGGTACGGTGCGGCGCCCAGGCCCGCACCCTGGCGGCCATCGATTCGCGCCTTTCGGAGGATGAAAAGGACATCGTCCGCCGGGGGCGCAACGCCAAATCCCCCTCGGTACCCAAAAATGCCGATGTGAGGGAATACCGCCTGGCCACGGGCTTTGAGGCCCTGTTGGGGTATTTATACCTCCACGGCCGGCAAGAACGATTACAAGAGATCCTGCAATTTTGCGAAGAACTTGGATGGAGGGAAGAACAGCATGGGTAAAGTGGAGCAAAAAGTCGTATTGGTGGCACACACCATGGAACCCCAGCAGAGCGTGGCCCTGGGGGCCAAGCTGTGCTACAGCGGCGCCGATGTGGAAGAACTGAAAAAAGGCGTAGAGGCAAAGGACCAGGCAAAGTACATCCAGCGCCTGGTGGATGTGGGCCATTTTTCTCCCATAGAGCATGCCAGCTTTACCTTTGCCATTGAGGGCGTCTCCCGCTCTCTGCTGGCCCAGATCACCCGGCACCGCATCGCCAGTTTTTCCGTCCAGTCCCAGCGCTATGTGGATATGGCCCACGAAGAGGGCTGTTTTGATTACATCCTGCCCCCTGCCATCGAGGCCCTGGGCGAGGACGCCGCAGAGGAATTCCACAGCCAGATGATGCAGATCCAGCGCTGGTACAACGATTGGCAGGCCCGCCTTGGTAAAAAAGGTGAAAGCAGCAACGAAGACGCCCGTTTTGTACTGCCCAACGCTGCCGGCACCAAGATGCTCGTCACCATGAACGCCCGTGAGCTGCACCACTTTTTTACCCTGCGCTGCTGCAACCGCGCCCAGTGGGAGATCCGGGCCCTTGCCTGGGAGATGCTCCGTCAGGTGCGTCAGGTGGCACCTGCCCTGTTTAACACCGCCGGCCCCGGCTGTTTAAGCGGCCCCTGCCCCGAAGGCAGGATGTGCTGCGGCAAACAAGCGGAAGTAAAAAAACGCTTTGAGGAGCTGATCTAAATGGCAGAAGACCTCATTTACGGCATTAACCCCATTAAAGAGGCCATCAATGCCAAGCGGGATCTGGATAAACTCTATGTGGTCAAATCCTCCCAGGCGGTGACCAACCTAGCCAACAAGGCAAAGGCCATGGGCACCCCCGTCATTGCGGTGGATGAACGGCGTATGGATCAGATCATCGGTGAAAAAGTGGTCCACCAGGGCATCTGCGCTTTGGTCAGCCAGGTAAACTACTGTGATGTTACGGATATGCTCGCCCTTGCCAAAGAAAAGGGGGAGGATCCCCTCATCGTGATCTTAGATGGCGTCCAGGACCCTCACAACCTTGGTGCCATCGCCCGCAGTGCGGAGATCATGGGTGCCCACGGCATCATCGTGCCCAAACGGGGCAGTGCGCCCCTTTCCGGCACGGCCATGAAGGCATCGGCGGGGGCACTTAATCACATCGGTGTGGCACGGGTGCCCAATTTGGCATCGGTACTGGATGTATTGAAAAACAACGGTTTGTGGATCGCTGCAGCGGATATGGGCTGCCCCGATTGTGACAAAACCAATCTGACCGGCCCCCTGGCGCTGTGCATGGGCAGCGAGGGGGATGGCGTCAGCCGCCTGCTATTAGAGCGGTGTGACATCAAAACCGGCATCCCCATGCAGGGCCGTACCGAAAGCTTAAACGTCAGCGCAGCGGCGGCCATATTGCTTTACGAGATCGCCCGTCAGCGCAGGGGATGACCCATGGAATCGCCAAAGGATCCCATCCTCATAGCGGATGGCTACAACATTTTAATGGCCTGGGAGACGGCAAAACGGATGGAGCTGAGCCACGCCCGGGAAATGCTGATGGATAAGATGGATAACTACGCCGGCGCCACCGAGACCCGGTGCATCCTGGTGTTTGACGGACACCAGGTGGAAAACAACCCGGGCAGTGTGGAACAGCACGGCGGGGTAGAAGTGGTGTATACCCGCACGGGGCAAAGTGCGGATCAGTACATCGAACGGCTCTGTTATGAGCTCAGCCGGGTAAAAGCCAAGCTCAGCGTAGTCACGGGGGATGGGCTCATCCAATCCCTGGCCCTGGGCATGGGGGCACTGCGCATCACGCCCAAGGAATTCATCGTGGAGATGGAGCGGGCCGGCCGGGAGGCCATGGGCCATGCCACAAGCGGCCAGCAGAAGAACCATCTGTTTTCCGGAGTGGATGCAGACACCTTAATGGCGCTGGAACGGATGCGCCGTCAATAGGGGGATTTATGGATCAGAATGAGCGGTTTGCCGCCATGGAGGAGGAAGAACTGGTCGTCCTTGCCAAGGAGGATGACGAGGCGCTGACCTACCTGATGCTCAAATACAAATACCTGGTGCGTGCCAAAGCCCGCAGCTATTTTTTGATGGGGGCGGATACCGAGGACATCCTCCAGGAGGGGATGATGGGCCTTTACAAGGCCATACGGGATTTCAAGCCCGGCAGCTCCTATTTTCGCGCCTTTGCGGAATTGTGCATCACAAGGCAGATCATTAGCGCCGTTAAAACGGCATCACGGCAAAAGCACATCCCATTAAACAGCTATGTTTCCTTAAACAAGCCCGTTGCCGATTCGGATGACCGGACCCTTTTGGATATGATGGCGGGCAGCACTGCACCAGACCCTGAGGAGATCATCTTAGGGGAGGAAAACCTCAGCGCCATGGTGGCCCACATCAAAAAAGAACTTTCCGATATGGAACTCAGCGTGCTGGATCTTTACCTTGCGGGGCTCAGCTACGGAGAGATCGCAGATGAACTCCATCGCTCGCAAAAAAGCATTGATAATGCCCTGCAGCGCATCAAAGGCAAACTGGCGGGATTTTTAAAGTAAACGCCGTGAATTGCCGTTGACAAACCATGTACGGTGCATTAAAATGTTATGCGTGTGATTTAAGGAAAAATGGCACTTTTGCGGGTGTAGCTCAGTGGTAGAGCACCGGCTTCCCAAGCCGGCTATGTGGGTTCGATTCCCATCACCCGCTCCAAACTTAACCAGCAGCGGCGCTTTGCCGCTCAATTAAAAAGGAGAGAGTTAAAAATGGCAAAAGCGAAATTTGAGCGGACGAAGCCCCACGTAAACATCGGGACCATCGGCCACGTAGACCACGGCAAGACCACCTTGACCGCAG
>SVGV01000047.1 GCA_015056185.1 Clostridiales bacterium
ATTGCACCATCTTTTGCAGCAAGGCTTACAGCAGAATACTCAGCCTTTACGGTGTAGGTAACACTGCCGTTTTCCCCACCGGTCGTAAAGCTGACGGATGCTTTTCTGTCATTGTAAGAGATAGCAGGAGTCTGGGTGGTATTATCGCTGCCTAAAATGGTGATGCTTTCCACAGCATAGCCAGTTTTGGGAGTGACGGTTACCGTGGTTTCGGTAAGGCCATCTACATTGCCTGCACCACTGAGGCTGCCGTATTCACCCAAGGTGCTGTCAGCAACGATGGTGCACATGGCTGCTTTACGGGTCGCGGTAAAGCCGATTTCGGCGCTGCCGGCTTTGTATTCGGCATTGCCGTCAAAGGATACAATGCATACAAGTTCAGTAGGAACATTGCATTCGCTGGGCACAGAGCTGCCATCGGCCAGGGCATATTTTACGCTGAGGCCGTTGGGATTATAGGTGCCCTCAGCAGTCTGAATAAAGGCGTCAATCTCGTCATCGTTGACGAAATCCACATTGCCAAGGTCTGCAATACCGGTCAAGCCGGAATCTTTGCGCTCATCATACAGGTTTACAGTAAACTCTTCCGTTACACTGGGCATAATGCCGCTGGCAGGAAGGGTCACGCGGACGGTATTTTCCCCTAAAGACAGAGCAGAATAAGTCAAAGTGCCCAATTCACGCCAACCCAAAATGGTATTAACGCTTATCGTTGCACCTTCAGCGTTCTCACCGAGCAGAGCACTATAAACAGCCGCAATCAGTTCGTTAGGATAGTTCGGATAGCCAATGGCATTCCAGCCGTCCAACTTATAAGGATTATAGGGTGCAGCTGCGCCGTCGTTGGCAGTTACACGGCGAATCGTAAAGGTAAACTCAACGAGGTAGGTTTTATCGTTTTCAACGGTAAGTTCGTTGCCGCTAAAAGGCTCACCATTTACGGTGATGCCACTCAAATAGCCTGCTGCATCGCCGGGGGTGCCGGTAATGGCATAGGTACCTGCGTACAAAGAACCGCTTTCACTAAGGGTGCCAATGGTTACCGTACCGTTGCCCACAATGGAAATATTAATGTTAGCAGGGTTTTCCTTGGCTTTTACGGAAACCTCTACCTCTTTAGAGGCTGCAAGAACATTCTCATCATCTTCCTCAACAGAAAGACGGTAGCGTAAAACTGCGGATTCCCCGCCGCTGGGCAAGGTGCCGCTTACATAAACAGCCGTGATCTCTTTGCTGCTGTCAGAGGTGGCAATGGCCAGGATACCGGCCACAATATCATCCTCGGTTTCAAATACAATGGGCTCGGATTGATTAAAGGAGATGCTAGCAGCCTCGCGCTCTTCCACCAGTTTAATGCTGGCCTCTGCAGAGCCTGCGGGGTAGATGCCCTTTGCAGGCCAGGTGATCTTCACCCGGGCAGTATCATCAACTGTTACAGGGAATTCACTGTAGCCATAGCCGGGAGCTAAGGCATTTTGAATGCCGGTAGGTGCATCAAAATCCAAGTTGCGCCAAACATCATCACTAAGTGCTCTAGTAGATAAGAACTGAACCGTGCAGCCATCTGTATACTTTAACGTACTGGGTACGGATGCATCCTGATCCACAACGACATCGAAGATTTTTTCTGCCAGGGCGTTATAATCGTTAAACCTGTCGGAAGTGATCTCCTTTGCAGGGAAGAAGTTGATTTTAACATCAGCATCTTTTACCGCAAGACCGGCTTTTGCAAACTCAACCGTAATGGCATATTCTTTGGAAGCTTCCACATCCAAGCTCAAAGAAGCCACGGTACCGCTATAAACCGCAACCGTGCCGCCATCTACGCTAAGCTTTTTCACGTAGTAACCATCTTTGGGGGTGGCTGTAACGGTATATTTACCGGCTTCCACTTCCAGATCAGCACCGGATGAAAGAGCAGTATCCCCAATGGTCAAGCTGCCATTGGCATAAGCAGATGCGCCAACCGTACCAATGGAGGCAGCCTCAGTGTAGGTAACAGTAAACTTTGCATCGTTCTTAGAATTGACCACATGGCTGTTGCCGGAGACGATATCCCCATCCCCGTCTTTTACCACAACACTATAGCCATCCAGATTGGGCACCGCTAAAGTGACCGTGCTGCCGGCATAGGCTTTGGAGGGAGATACGCTAACAGATGCAGTAGTATCGGAATCTGCAGCAACAGCAATGGAAGGAGCATAATAATGGCGTACAGTAATACTTTTGGCAGCATCAAAAGATGCTATGCCGGATTGGCGCGCAACATAATAGAGCGTGTTGTGAGAAAGACCTACGTCACTGCTCCCGCCTTTTTGTACAGCCGTGCCACCAAGATTCCAAGAGTATTCCGGTACTACGTTTGCATTATACTTAAAAACACCGGTATAGTTCCCTATTCCGAATCGACCGTCTGTCTTTTTTGCCGGTTCTGCACCAAACAGCTCCACGAGTTTATCGTACAGCTCACCATGGGTGATCTCGCCATTTAATACATCAAGGTAGGCGTTGTCCTCTTCCCACGAGGATGCCGCAAGGGCATTTACGGGGAACAAGCCAAGCACCATGATCATGGCGATGGTCAGGCTTAAAAAGCGCTGAAAACCTCTTTTCACGATTCCCTACATCTCCTTTAAGAAACGTACTAAAACAAAGCATCTGTGAATCACACTGCACAGCGCTTTGTTTACGACAAATGGTTTACATCCCGCCAAAAGAAGTTGGCAAGATATGTTAACTGCATTCTATCATAGGTTGATCACATATGTCTACAGAAAAGGGCAGGATCATTCATGGATATTGAGAATAAAACAAAAAAGCCTGAAACCCGCTTAAATAAGCTGATTTCAGGCTTTCTACTTGGTGATCCATCGGAGACTCGAACTCCGGACACCCTGATTAAAAGTCAGGTGCTCTACCTACTGAGCTAATGGATCATGGCTGGGGTGACTGGATTCGAACCAACGAATGCGGGAGTCAAAGTCCCGTGCCTTACCGCTTGGCGACACCCCATTGTGTGGAGGTTAGCGGCCCTTGGGTTAACAAGAGATGCCAGCCACCTAGGGCACCTCTTGGCAGCTTGTTGCCAAATAAAACTGGGGTGAGTAGTGGGACTCGAACCCACGACCTCCTGGGCCACAACCAGGCACTCTAACCAACTGAGCTATACCCACCATGTGCGTATGGCGCGCCTGCAGGGATTTGAACCCCGGACCCACGGCTTAGAAGGCCGTTGCTCTATCCACTGAGCTACAGGCGCACAAGCTACGCACGTTAGTATAGAACAAAGGTAGTCATCTGTCAATGAATTTTTTGTTTATAATTCATAAAAATCTGCCTGGGCTTTTCCACCATCATCGATGGTCAGCATAATGTAACCGGGTTTTCCGGTGCGGGGGCGCATCAAACTGCCGGGGTTTAAAAACATCCGTCCGTTTTCCTTTAAGATCACCATAGCGTGGGTGTGCCCAAAGCAGCAGATGTCGATGCCGTTCTCTTCCGCATAATAGGATAGCTGCAGCAGCCCGGATTTTACACGGTAGTTGTGCCCATGAGTAATAAGGATGCTGCGGCCGTTGATGGTAAATAGTTTATCCTCCGGCTCTTCACTGCCCCAGATATCGCAGTTGCCGCTGACGGCGTGGACAGGGATGCTGCTTTCCTCCTCTAAAAAGGTACCGTCAAACACAAAATCACCAAGATGGAAGATGCAGTCTGGCTTTTCTTCCATCTCTTCGATTTTTAAAAGCAGCCGCTTCAGCCCAGCTTCATAACCGTGGCTGTCGGAAACGATCAGGATCTTACGGGCGGGCATCAGTCCAAAAGCTCCTTGCGCAGAGCCTCCAGGGCACGGCTGCGGTGGCTGATGGCGTTTTTGGTCTCAGCATCCATCTCGCCGTAGCTCATTTTATAGCTTTCATCGTAGAAGAGCGGGTCGTAACCAAAACCGCCATCCCCAACGGGTGCATCCAAAATGATGCCGGGGGATTCCCCGCGCACGGTGATCACTTCTCCTTCCGTCTTTGCGAGAACAACTGCCGACACAAACCGAGCTGTACGTTCTTCTCTAGGTACGTCTTTAAGAGCCTGTAATAACTTCTGGTTGTTGGCTTCATCGGTCCCCTCCTCGGAATACCGGGCAGAAAACACGCCGGGAGCGCCGCCCAGGGCATCCACACAGAGGCCGCTGTCATCTGCAAGGGCATCCATACCAAACTGCTTCATGCCAGCAATTGCCTTTAAGGCGGCATTTTCTTCAAAGGTCATGCCATCTTCCACTACATCAAAAGCGGCATCCATATCCCGGGGGGTGTAGAATTCATCGTAAAAATCCCCCAGGATCGCTTTGATCTCTTTTATTTTGCCCTTATTGTTGCTGGCTATGAAAATCTTTTTCATGGTTATTCCCCCTTCATAAGCACTTCATTCTGTAAATCAAACAATTGGAAGATGCCATCTTTGGCCAATGCCAACATATCCTGCATCTGTTCATAGGTAAAGGGATGCTTTTCCCCCGTACCCTGGATCTCAATGATGCCGCCATCGCCGGACATGACCACGTTCATATCCACTTCTGCATTGCTGTCCTCACGGTAGCACAGATCCAGCATATATTCCCCATCCACCATGCCAACGCTGATGGCTGCGATGTTCTTGCACCCGGGCATTTTGGGCAGTTTGCCCTGCTCCGTCAGCTTACGCAAAAGGTCATAGACCGCGCAAAATGCACCGGTAATGGATGCAGTGCGGGTGCCGCCGTCGGCATCCAATACATCGCAATCCACCCGGATGGTGTAACCGGGGATCTCACTCAGTTCAAAGCCGCTTCTTAAACTGCGGCCGATGAGCCTTGAGATCTCCACTCCCCTGCCGTCCTTTTTAGCGCCATCCCGCTGTTTGCGGCGGGGCGTGGATGCAGGCAGCATGGCGTATTCCGCCGTGATCCAACCGCCTTTTTCCATGCGGAACTCAGGCACGCCCTCTTCCGCCATGGCGGATACGATGACCCGGGTGTTGCCAAATTCCACAAGGCAGCTGGAATGAGCATTTTTTAAAAAATCCATGGTGAGGCGCACAGGGCGCATGGAAACGGCGTCCATATAAACTCTCTCCCATCTTTTGTGTTTTTCGTATTCTTATATTATAATCCATGTGGAATACATGGCAATGTTTTTCTTTGGAGGAATCTTTATGACCCATATGGACGGCGTAGCCCTTTACGCCATGACCAAAGAATTAAATACATTACTGGAAAACGGCCGTATAGAGCGCATCTCAAAAAGCGGCAAGTTTGATTATACCTTTGTTGTAAGGGCAAACGGCAAAAACAGCCGCCTTTTGATCAGCGCCGATCCCGAATCCGCCAGGATCCATTTGACGGAGAAAGGCAGCGAAAGTAAAGAGGCTGTTCCCCCGCCTTTTTTGATGCTGCTGCGAAAGCACATCGCCAAAGGACGCATCGTGGATATCACCATGGATTCTTTGGACCGCATCGTCACCTTTTTTATCGTAGCTGCCGATGAGCTTGGCGATCTGCGCCGCTACCGCCTCATTGCAGAGGTCATGGGCAAGCACAGCAACCTCATTTTGGTGGATGAGGACGGCACCATCATCGACGCGGCAAAGCGGGTCTATGCGGATATGTCCTCCGTGCGCACCGTGCTCCCGGGGGAAAAGTACATCGCCCCGCCCGCACAGGAAAAAGCATCCCCCATGGGGTTTGATTTCAGCACCTATTTCACATCCATCCAGGAGCCCACCAAGCGGGCGGCAGCGGCCATCACCCAGGGGGTACTTGGGGTATCCCCCCACAGCGCACGGATGCTCTGTGCCATGGCAGGGGTCCTGGCCGATGCGCCCTTGCCCCTTTCAGATGGGGATGCCGCACAGCTTGCAGGCACCTGCAAAAGCTTTTTTACCATGGTGGAAGGCGGCACAGGCCACCCCTGCATCCTGTTTTTGCAGGATGCCCCTACGGCGGTGTTCCACACCCCCGTACCCGGGTATGACCACCGCAGCTTTTCTACCCTGAGCCAGGCGTATGATGTCTATTATGCCCAATGCCTGGAGGAAAAACAGCTTGTAAACGCAAAAGCGGCATTGCGCGCATCCGTCAGTGATCATCTGGATAAGCTCTATAAACGCCTTGGCATCCAAAACGATGTTTTGCTGAATGCCGAAGCTTATGAGGCCGATCAACACACCGGCGAGCTCCTTTTGGCCTACCTGTACATGATCCCCAAAGGGGCCGAAAGCTGCACCTTGAACGATTATTTGACGGGGGAAGATGTCATAATCAAACTGGATGCATCCTTAAACCCCCAGCAGAATGCCCAGCGGTATTTTAAACGGAGCAGCCGTAAAAAGGCCGCCCTGAGTGCGGCCCAGGCCCAAAAGGATGAGATCGAACCCCAGGTGGAATACCTGCAGTCGGTGCTCCATTCCATCGAGACCGTGACAGAGTTGGGTGAACTGAGAGAGATCCGGGAAGAGCTGCGGGATCAAGGGTACCTTCGCCAGGCGCCCGGCAGCCGCAAGGGGGAAAAGCAGCAGCAATCCCAGCCGGTACGCTTCCGCTCCCCCGATGGCATCGAGATCCTGGTGGGGCGCAACAACAAGCAAAACGATCTGTTGACCACCCGCATCGCCCGCAGTACGGATATGTGGTTCCACGTGCAGGGGATGCCCGGCAGCCATGTGGTGGTGCGGCACAAAGCCCCCCTCCCCAGCGATACCATGGTGGCCGCCCTGAACATCGCAGCCTACTACAGCCGGGGCCGCAACAGCGCCAACGTGCCCATCGATGTAACGGCCATCAAGAATGTGCGCAAGCCAGCCGGCGCCAAGCCCGGCTATGTGATCTTCACCCAGCAGCGCACCTATTTCATCACTCCCGATGAAAAGCTGGTCAAATCCCTTTTGTGGGAGCGGGAAGAAAACTAAGCAAACAAAAAGGCGAGAGGAGATCCTCTCGCCTTTTTTATTTTACCTTTTATTTAGTGGGCAAAGCACGGCTGCCGGGTTTTACAAAGGGGATGCCTTCTTTGCACAGGGGGCATTCTTCGGGTGCGTAGGATTTCAGATCCAGAGATACGGCGCTCTCCAAACGGGTGCCCAGATCCAGCTTGCCGTTGGTGCGGTCTACCACAACGCAGACTGCGACTACCTCGCCGCCAGCCTGACGGACGAGATCCAGCACTTCCATTACGCTGCCGCCGGTGGTCACAACGTCTTCCACCACCAGTACCTTCTGACCGGGTTCGATGTGGAAGCCGCGGCGCAGAGTCATCTTGCCGTTTTCACGCTCGGCGAAGATGTTTTCGCAGCCCAAAATGCGGGCCATAGCGTAAGACATCTGGATGGCGCCGATGGCAGGCCCGATTACCAGATCGATCTTGTCGTTTTCAAAGCGCTTTGCAAGGTCCGTCAAGATCTCATCGGTATAATGAGGGAAGCGGAACAGCTGTGCACACTGCATGTACTTGTCACCGTGGCGGCCGCTGGTATACAAAAAGTGGCCATCCAGCATAACGCCGGTTTCTTTAAAGATCTCCAAAATACGTTCGATGTTCATCTTATGTTCCTCCTTCTTAAACCATCAGAGTGCCGACAAGCTCGGCTGCACTGCCGATGCCCATCTCATCCAGATAATCGTTTAACTCATCCACTATTCTAACGCAAGAATACGGATCCATCAAGTTGGCAGTTCCAACCATTACGGCGGATGCACCGCAAATCATAAACTCAGCCGCATCGATGCCGGTGGTAACGCCGCCAAGGCCCACTACGGGGATCTTCACCGCCTGGCTTACCTGGTACACCATCCGAAGGGCTACGGGCTTCACTGCAGGGCCGCTGAGCCCACCCATGATCTGCTTTAAAATAGGCCTGCGGGTGCGGGCATCGATGGCCATGGCGCTTAAGGTGTTAATGAGGGATACCGCATCGGCCCCCTCCCCTTCCACCGCCTTTGCAATAGCGGCGATGTCCGCCACGTTGGGGCTCAATTTTACCATCAAAGGCAGGGTGCAGACTTTACGCACCTCTTTTACCACACCTGCAGCGGGTTCGGCACTGGTGCCAAAGGCCATGCCGCCCCCCTTAATATTGGGGCAGGAGATGTTCAGTTCGATCATATCCGCACCGGCTGCACAAACAAGTTCCACCGTTTCGCAGTATTCTTCCACACTGCTGCCGGAAACATTTACGATGACGCCGGTATCGAGGCTCTTCATAAAAGGCAATTCCCGCTCGATGAACTTTTCCACACCGGGGTTCTCCAAACCAACGCTGTTGATACAGCCGCTGGGAGTCTCCGCAATGCGGGGGGTGGGGTTGCCGGGCCGGGGGTTACGGGTGATCCCCTTGCTGCTGATGCCCCCCAGACGGGAAAGATCGTTATAGGCAGCCATCTCACGGCCAAAGCCAAATGTGCCGGATGCCATGATGATGGGGTTATTCAATTCCACCCCACACAGGTTGATCTTCATATCAGCCATGGAGCTTTACCTCCCTAATATCAAACACGGGGCCATCGGTACAGACCCGCTTACGCATGGCCTGGCCTTCGATCTCCACCTCACAGGTGCATACCACGCAGATGCCGGTGCCGCAACCCATGCGCTCTTCCATGGAAACAAGGGCAGGAATGCCGGCTTTCAGCACAACATCTTTTAATGCCCGGAGCATGGGCAAGGGACCACAGGCGTAGATCATATCCGGTGCGGCCTCGCTGTTCAGGCGCTTTAACAGGCCATCGGTCACAAAACCCTGATTGCCGTTGCTGCCGTCATCGGTGTAGTAATCCGCAAAGGCGAGGTCCGCGCTGAATTCCTGCTGCTGATAGATCCACTCTTGGTTGCGGAATCCGAAAATGCCGGAAAACTTAATATCTTTATAATATTTGGGCAAATAGCGCAAAGGGGCAACGCCGATGCCGCCGCCGATGAGCCATACGTTCTTTTCCTCTTTGGGGATAAAGCCATTGCCAAGGGGGCCCAAAACATCGATGGAATCCCCTTCACGCAGGCTTGCAAAGGCAGCGGTGCCCTGGCCTTTTACCTGGTACACCATCTCTAAAATGCCGGTTTCCCTATCATAGCAGTTAATACTGATGGGTCTGCGCAAAATAAGGTCAGGACGGCCCGGCACCTTTAAGTTCATAAACTGCCCGGGGAGGATATCCTCCCGGCCTTTACCAACATCGATGCCAATATGCATGGTATCTTTGGCAACGCTGCGGTGAAACACCACAGTGTATACAGGTGTTTGATTCATGGTATCCCCCTTAGTAGCTCAGGCGGCCGGCAGCGCCTAAGGCACCGCGCAGATCCTCCGCCATGGCGATGGCTGCGTTGCGGGCAGCATCTGCATAGGGCAAACCGGTCTTCTGGTGTGCACCGATGATGCCGCGGCTGGAGTTGATGTATGCGCCAAAGCCGTTCTCATCAAAGAGGCCTGCAAGATCGGCAGCGGTGGCACCCTGTGCGCCGTAGCCGGGCACCAGGAAGGGCACGCCGGGCAAACGTTTGCGCAGGATCTCACCCTGGCGGGGATGGGTAGCGCCGACCACAGCACCAACAGCGCCATAGCCCGTTTCACCAACGGTATCGCTGCCCCACTGTTTGACCATATCACCCATCACCTCATATACAGTGGCCTCGTGCTCTTCCAGGTGTTTATCCTGCAATTCGCCGCTGCCGGGGTTGCTGGTCTTAACCAATACAAAGATGCCTTTATCGTAAGCTTTGCAAACATCCACAAAGGGCAGCACGCCATCAAAGCCAAGGTAACCATTAACAGTGACAAAATCGGCATCCACACTGCTGATGCTGCTTTCGCCCACCTTCACCTTGCCAAGGTATGCATTGGCATAGGCGGTAGAGGTACTGCCGATGTCGTTGCGCTTGCAGTCTGCAATGACCACAAGGCCCTTTTCCTTGGCGTAGCGGATAGTCTCACTAAAGGCCTTCATGCCCTGCCAGCCATACTGCTCATAATAAGCGGCCTGCACTTTTACACAAGGAACGATATCATAAATGGCATCCACCAGGTTTTTGTTGAACTCCACGATCAATTCCGCAGCGGATCCAAAGGGATCGGCCATATCCACCCGCTCCTGCATCTCCTTGGGCAGGATCAGCAGATGGGTGTCCAGCCCCACCATGGAAGGGTTACGATGCTTTGCTACCAGCTGATTCAAACGATCGACGATCATCTTGCCACCTCATATTCTTCAACATTCAGTTTGCCGTCGGTAAAGGCGTAAGCCACGCGGCCCTGTAATTCCCAACCCATCAGAGGGGTGTTCTTCCCTTTGGTATAAAGGCGCTGGGGGGTCACGACCCAGGTATACGCGGGGTCATATACCACAACATCGGCACTGGCGCCTTCTTTTACCACACCGGCCTCTGCTTTTAAAAGTTCCGCAGGCTTAACGGACATAGCCGTTACCACATCATCCCAGCTAAGATGCCCTGCTTCCACAAGGTTCTTCTGGATGAGGGGCAGCGCGGTCTCAAAACCGCTCATGCCGTTCATGGCAAGGCCAAACTCCACCGCCTTATCATCCACATGATGGGGCGCATGATCCGTTACGATGGCATCCAAAGTGCCGTCTTTCAAGCCCTCGATGATGGCTGCAACGTCCTTTTCGCTCCGAAGGGGCGGGTTGATCTTAGCGTTGGTATCGTAATCCATCAAAAGCTTGTCCGTCAAAGAGAAGTACTGGGGGCAGGTCTCAGCCGTCACATTGGCGCCGATGGATTTACCAAAGCGCACCAGTTCCACGCCAAGCTCGGTGGATACATGGGCGATGTGTACCTTAGCACCCAGTTCCCTTGCGAGAATGATATCCCGGATGATCATGACTTCTTCAGCGGAAGAAGGGATCCCCTTTAACCCGCAGATCATACTGCTTTCCCCTTTGTTCATGACGCCGTCATCCAAAAGCTCCAAATCTTCTTCATGGGCGATGATGAGCGCATCAAAGTTTTTGGCATAGTTCAAAGCGTTTTTCATAACCAGACTGCTCATCACAGGGCGGCCGTCATCGGAAAACGCAGCAGCGCCGGATTCCTTCAGCATGCCAAATTCGGTGATCTCCTTGCCCTTCTGCCCTTTTGTTACACTGGCAATGGGGTAAACCTTGGCATAGCCCAGTTCACGGTTCCGGGCGATGAGATCCCGGATGAGTCCGGGCTGATCCAGCACGGGGTCGGTGTTGGGCATGCAGGCTACAGAGGTAAAGCCGCCCATGACAGCACTGCGGGTGCCGGAATACAGATCTTCTTTATACTCCAAACCGGGGTCACGGAGATGGCAGTGCATATCCACAAAACCGGGGAAAACCAGTTTACCCTCGGCATCGATGACGCGATCCCCTTCTTTGGGGCAGATGTTTTCTGCTACAGCCTCGATGACGCCGTCACAAATAGCAACATCCAGCCTGCCGCTTTCCCCCATGGGGTTAACAAGCGTACCGTTTTTAATGATCGTCCTCACAGGTTTTCCCTCCTCGTCAAAATCTTCAAAAGTGCCATACGCACGGCAACGCCGTTCTGCACCTGTTCACGGATCACACTCTGTTCGCCATCGGCCACCATGGTGCTCAGCTCCACGCCGCGGTTTACGGGGCCGGGATGCATCAGCAGAGCGCCGGGCTTGGCCAATGCCAAGATCTCATCATTTACGCCAAAGAACTTACTGTATTCCCTGACGGAGGGGAACAAGCCGGCCTTTTGGCGTTCCCGCTGGATGCGCAGGCCCATCACCACATCGGCATCCTTCACAGCTTCGCGAATGTCGCTGGTGTATTCCGCCTTTAAGGGGCTCAGATCATCTGCGGGCATCAGGGTGGTGGGGCCTGCAAATACCACATGGGCACCCATGGCATTTAAACCGTAGGCATTGCTGCGGGCCACGCGGCTATGGAGCACATCACCCACGATGGCTACCTTTTTACCGCTGATCTCTCCCAGATGCTCCCGCATGGTGTACAGATCAAGGAGAGCCTGAGTGGGGTGCTCGTTGATGCCATCACCGGCGTTGATCACACTTGCTTTCACATGCTTCGCCAAGAAGTGAGGAGCACCGCTCATGTTGTGCCGCATGATGATGACGTCCACACCCATCTGGTCCAAAGTGGCGCCGGTATCGATGAGGGTCTCGCCCTTTTGCACGCTGCTGGCGGTAGCCGTCATGTTAGCACTGCTGGCACTCATGTACTTACTGGCCAATTCAAAGGACATGCGGGTACGGGTGCTGTTTTCATAAAACAGTGTTACCACGCTCTTGCCGGCAAGGTCAGCGGATTTTTTATTCTCGCTCAGCACCAGCTTTTTCATCTCTTTTGCCAGGTCCAGCACCTTTAAGATATCCTCTCGGGTGGCGGTCTTCAACCCCAGCAGATCTTTATGATTGGAAAACATCATTACGCTCCTCTCCTAGGCATAAAAAAAGGAAGCAAACAGCTTCCGTTTTCAGATAAAAACAGTGATAGCGGGACGACCTGCAAAAGAAACCAAAACAGTGTGCTTCATGGGGTCGTCCTCCTTCACATAATTTTAGTAATTATAGCATAACATCGCCGATCTGTATACCATCACCGGTTAAAACCATTTGTCCTCCCGCGTTTTTGACCCCTTTAATAAAGTCCTCGGGCGGGG
>SVGV01000048.1 GCA_015056185.1 Clostridiales bacterium
TATGGCAAAACCACAATACATTCCAAGGATACTGTCCTGTTTTCATGGCGCTGATTTATCGAAGTACAAGGACAGTATGCGACCCCTGATTGAAAAGGACATGGAAAAAACTGAAAGATTACTAACTGAGTATATTTCAATTTGACAAACTGTTTCGCGTAGTTTCAGTCCTAAAAGAGAGTTTCACTTCCCGCTTAATCGTTTCATTTTTTGAGTGAAACCAAATGAAACCTTTTGAAACCGCAGCATTATTATCAAACTAATTCAGCAGCCAGTGGCTGCACCCATGCCGCAACTTGTTACGCAAGCTGCGGTATTTTTTGCCCCCCTGCAATCCGCCCACTCGCAATCATTGGGCAAATATGGTATCATCCATATAAAATAAACATAAGGAGACTGCTGTTTGAAACATAACAACACCTTGGCTTCCGCATGATGGGGCACCGGCCCCGCCCGCTTACCCATCAAATGCGAAAGGAAGAAGTAACCATGAACAACATCACCATCCGTTTAGAGACCCCCAGTGACTACCGCAAGGTGGAAGAATTGACCCGCAGAGCGTTTTGGAACGTTTACAAACCCGGTGCTGATGAACACTATTTTGCCCACGCCATGCGTAACCACAAGGATTTTCTGCCCGAACTCAGCTTTGCGGCAGAGCTGGACGGCGAGATCATCGGCAGTATTTTGTACACCAAGGCCCACCTTGTGGATGACGAGGGCAGCAAAAAGGAGATCGTCTCCTTTGGGCCCATCAGCGTGGATCCCCGTTTTCAGCGCAAGGGCATCAGCCGGATGCTCATTGAGCGCAGCTTTGAAGCCGCCCGGCAGATGGGCTATGGTGCAGCCGTCATCTTTGGAAACCCCGCCAATTATGTGGGCCGGGGCTTCGTCAGCTGCAAAAAGATGAACGTGACGCTGGGGGAAAGCAACTTCCCCACCGCCCTGTTGGTGTGCGAGCTCATCCCCGGGGCACTTGGGGGCAAGCACTGGCGGTACATCCCCAGCGATGCCGACACCTGCGTACTGGACACCGCCGCGGTAGATGCCTTTGATGCCACCTTCCCGCCCATGGAAAAGGCCTGGGCGCCCAGCCAGGAGGAATTCTATATTTACAGCCATTCCTCCGTGGTGCGCTAAACCATCAAGTGCCAAACAAAAAAGCAGTGCGATATGCACTGCTTTTTTCTTTTATCATTGTCTGCATAAAGCTTAATTCTGCTTTGTGATGCGTTCCTCTTTTATTAGATCATAGGCCGACAGGGTACTGGCATCCAGATTCACTCCATACAGATCCACCGCTGTGATGGCCCGGTTGGTGTAGGTGGTGTAATAGTAGATGCCCTTTTGTGTGTTGCAGCAGCTGCTGTACACCGTGATCTCCTCTTTACCCCCCTCCACAAGGACGCTGCCCCTTACCATGGCGACCCCATCCAAGATGCGGAAGAACTGACTAATCCCCGCCCGTTCACCATGGGCGCAGCGGGAGTTGCCCCGTAAAAAGGCGGCACGCACAAACCGGGATTGGCTGCTCCAATCCCCCGGCATGCCCAACGCGCCCATGCCCCGGCTGTAGGGGGGCAGCGTGAGAATTGGCGCAAAGGTATCGTGCCCTTCCCCCGCCGTCAGATGGCGGTAGTTTGCCAGATGCAGCAGCTGCATGGGGAAAACGGGATTGTTGGTCAGCACGCCCACGGGGTTTTCGTACACCATCAATCCTTCTGCGGTGGGCTCTATGGTAAGACTGCCCGCAGCATCTGCCGCCATAAAGTGCAGCGGCGTCAGGGGCAGCTCCTTTGAATAATCCAGGTTTACAAGGCTGATGCGCCCAAAAAGCTCCCTCGCCTCAGAAAGATCGGCGCACTTACCCAGGATGTATGGGATCAGCTCAAAGGGGGCGATGTTATCCTTGCCCGCAGCATAGGGGTGATAGCAGGCGTTGCCCGGGAAGTTCAGCCCCGCCATGGCAAGCCCCTTTTCGTTTACGGCGTCATAATAAAGGGGGTAATCATCCGCCACATAGGCCATGCCGATCATGGCATAGTGCGTATCCATCCGCCCCATGGTGCGAAAGCAAAAAGGGTACCGGCGCGGGGTGATGACTACCTGCTCATGGTAGCTGTATTCTAAATCCAGATTCCGCCCAAAGTAATGCTCCCCCGCAAAAAGCGTCATCGCAGTGCACATATAACCGCCTCCCTCTTTTTTATCTATGGAGTATTCCCCCGCCGGGCAGATCCATCCCTTTCTCTTTAAAGAACACAAAAAACCCGTTGACTTTGGCAATTCATCGTGCTATAGTACAGAACAATCAAGGAAAGGAGGCAGCCATAATGTTGAACAACAAGTTTTACTTTTATTTCTTTTTTAACAAGGGCTGCCCGTCTTCTATGATCACCAAAGTGTAAAACCTTTGGCTCACAATCGTACGGACAGTCCGCATTTGCTATGCTTTTCAGGCTTAGAAGGTGCGGACTTTTTTTATTTTTCCCGCAATTGAAAGAGAAACGAGGTAACAAAAATGCAAATGAACTTCCACAGAAAACTGCCCATCCCCCAGCAGGTAAAAAACCGTTACCCCCTGACCGAGCGCATGGCGCAGGTAAAGGCCGAGCGGGATGAAAGCATCCGCGCGGTATTCGAGGGCAGATCCGACAAGTTCATTCTCATCATCGGGCCTTGCTCCGCAGACCACAACGAGCCGGTTTTGGAATACCTTTCCCGTCTGCGTAAGCTTAGTGAGCAGGTGAAGGACAAGATCATCATGATCCCCCGTGTTTACACCAACAAGCCCCGCACCACGGGCCAGGGCTATAAGGGGATGCTCCACCAGCCCGACCCCGAGGCCAAGCCCGATATGTTTAAGGGCATCGTTGCCATCCGCGAACTGCACATGACGGCCCTGAAGGATTACGATTTTTCCTGCGCCGATGAGATGCTCTACCCCGAAAACTACCGTTACCTTTCCGATCTGCTTTCCTATGTAGCCGTTGGGGCACGCTCGGTGGAAAACCAGCAGCACCGGCTGACGGCAAGCGGCGTGGAGGCCCCCGTCGGCATGAAGAACCCCACCGGCGGCGATCTTTCCGTCATGATGAACGCCATCTTGGCGGCACAATCCAGCCACACCTTCATCTACCGCGGGTGGGAGGTCACCAGCAGCGGCAACCCCTGCGCCCATGCCATTTTGCGGGGCTATGTGAATTACGCCGGCAGCAGCATCTCCAACTACCATTACGAAGACCTTTTGCGGGTAAAAGAGCTGTATGCAAAAGCCAACCTTGTAAACCCCGCCGTCATCGTGGATACCAACCACAACAACTCCGGCAAGCAGTATTTGGAGCAGGTGCGCATCGCAAAGGATATCGTCCATAGCCGCAACCAGAATGGGGATATCAAACAGCTGGTAAAAGGCCTGATGATCGAAAGCTATTTAGAGGACGGCGCCCAATCCACCGGTGAGCACGTCTTTGGCAAATCCATCACGGACCCCTGCCTCGGCTGGGAAAAGACGGAACGTTTGGTCCTTGATATTGCAGAAAAACTGTAAATTGTTATAGTAGTAAGTGATCATATTATTTTAGGTGATTTCATTGGCTAACAAGTTGGAAGAAGCTAGACGCATCATCAATGAAGTGGATGCTCAAATGGCGGAGTTGTTCGTAAAGCGCATGCGCGCAGCCGAATTGGTCTTTGAGCATAAAAAGGAGTTCGGCCTGCCCATTCTGGATCAAAAGCGGGAGGATGCCGTCATCGAGCGGAACGCCGCCCTCATTGAAGACGATGTGTTAAAGGGCTATTACATCGATTACTTAAAACATACGATGTCCGTTTCCCGGGCCTATCAATACCGTATGCAGAACGGGCTTTCGGTGGCCTACAGCGGTGTGGAGGGTGCCTTTGCCCACATTGCGGCGGGGCGCATCTTCCCCGGGGGGAGCCGCATCCCCTACGGCGATTTTCGGTCCGCTTACCAGGCGGTGGTGGATGGCGCATGCGATGTCGCCGTGCTGCCCATTGAAAACAGCTACGCAGGGGAAGTCGCCCAAACCATGGACCTCATCTTTTCGGGGACGCTGTTCATCAACGGCATCTATGAGCTGCCGGTCCACCAGAACCTTTTAGGGGTAAAGGGGGCAAAGGCAGAGGAGATCAAAACCGTACTTAGCCACCCCCAGGCCTTAAGCCAATGCCATGATTACATGATGCAGCGGGGTATGGCGGCAAAAGAATCCACCAACACCGCCGTTGCCGCAAAAGAGGTGGCGGAACAAAACGACCCCACCCTGGGTGCCATTGCCAGTTTGGAGACGGCGGAGCTTTACGGCCTTAGCGTTTTGGAAGCCAACATCAACAAAAGCAACGAAAACACCACCCGTTTTGCCGTCCTCAGTAAGGTGCGGGCCAACTCCCCCGCCCTTACCAGCACCGTTTTGATGCTGACGGTCAAGCATGAGGCAGGTTCTTTGGCCAATGCCATCAGCATCATCGGCCGGTACCACTTTAACATGACGGCTCTCAGAAGCCGCCCCATGCGAAAGCACTCCTGGCAGTATTACTTCTACATCGAGATCGACGGGAGCGTACAGAGCGAAAACGGCCAGAACATGCTAAAAGAGCTTAGCCATGTGTGTGATGAACTAAAGGTTGCGGGCACCTTTGCCCCCCATGCCGAAATTTGAGGTTACCATGACGACCATCCATATGAACTTAGGTGAGGATCGCTATGACATCCTCGTAAAACGGGGTATTTTAAAAAACGCTCAGGAACACCTGAATTTAAACCGCAGGGTGTTCATCGTAACGGATGCGGGCGTCCCCAGGGAATATGCAAATACCTTAGCCGCCCAGTGTAAAGAAAGCGTTATTTACACGGTGGAAATGGGCGAAGGCTCCAAAAGCCTTAGGGTATTCGGTGAGCTGCTAAAGGCCATGCTCAAGCACGGGTTTTCCCGCAAGGATTGCGCCGTGGCGGTGGGCGGCGGCGTAGTGGGCGATCTGTGCGGGTTTGCGGCCTCGGCCTACATGCGGGGCATCGATTTTTACAACATCCCCACCACCCTCCTTTCCCAGATCGATTCTTCCATCGGCGGGAAGACGGCCATCAATTTAAACGGGGTCAAGAACATCGTAGGGGCCTTTTACCAGCCCAAAAAGGTGCTCATCGACCCTGATCTGTTAAAGACGCTGCCCAGGCGGCAGATCTCTGCCGGCCTTGCCGAGGCCGTCAAAATGGCCCTCATTGCCGATGCCCCCCTGTTTGAGCTCTTTGAGCAGGGCGACATCGAAAGCAATTTGGATGAGATCATCATCCGCTCCCTTTCCATCAAAAAGAATGTGGTGGAGCAGGATGAAAAGGAAGCGGGCCTTAGAAAAATTTTAAACTTTGGCCACACCATCGGCCACGGCATCGAAAGCAGCACAGGCAACAAGGGGCTTTACCATGGAGAATGCGTGGCCCTTGGCATGCTCCCCATGTGCAGCGAAGAGGTAAGGCAACGGCTGCTGCCGGTTTTAACAAAATGCGGCCTAAAAACCAGCATCAACTACCATTGGGATGCCATTGCTGAGGCGGCCTTCCACGATAAAAAAGCCGATGGCGATCAGGTGAGCGTCATTTTGGTGGATGAAGTGGGCAGCTGCAAGGTGCAGACCATGGCCTGTGTAAAGGTCATCGAACTGGCGAAAGCCGCTTTGGAAGGTTGAAACAATGAAAAACACATTTGGAAACAGCATCGCAGTGACGTTATTTGGCGAAAGCCACGGGCCCTACATCGGTGCCGTCATCGACGGTATGGCGCCCGGGGTCACCATCCCCCGCGCGTACATGGAACATATGCTGACGCTGCGGCGGCCCGGCGGCAAGATCTCCACCGCCCGGGTGGAGCAGGATGGGTTTGAGATCATCAGCGGTATGGTGGGCAGCACCACCACGGGCACGCCCATTACGGTTTTGATCCCCAACGAAAACGTAAAACAGAGCGATTATTCCCGGATGCGCACCGTGGCTCGCCCCTCCCACGCCGATTACACCGCTGAGTGCAAGTACCACGGCTACCAGGACAGCAGCGGGGGCGGCCACTTCAGCGGGCGGATCACCGCGGCTTTGGTGGCTGCGGGGGCCATCTGCAAATGTGCCCTGGAGCAAAAGGGCATCTATTTGGGCACCCATGTAAAACGATGCGCCGGCGTCAGCGACAGGGCCTTTGGCGATCCGGCAAGTGACATCGCCGCTCTTAACCAAAAGACCTTTGCAGTGCTGGATGACAATCAGGGCGAAGAGATGCAAAAGGCCATTTTGGCCGCAGCCGAAGCGGGTGACAGCGTGGGCGGCATTTTGGAGACCGCCATCATCGGCATGCCCGCCGGCGTGGGCGAGCCCTGGTTTGATACCATGGAAGGCATGCTTTCCCACATGATGTTCTCCATCCCCGCTGTAAAGGGCATTGAGTTTGGCGCGGGCTTTGCCCTGGCAGATCTTAAGGGCAGCGAGGCCAACGATCCTTTTAAAATGGACGGCGGCAAGGTGGTTACCCAAAGTAACCATAACGGGGGCATCAACGGGGGCATCACAAACGGTATGCCCATTGTGTTTTCCACCGTCATCAAGCCCACGCCCACCATCTTCCAGCCCCAGAGCACCATCGATTTTAAAGCCATGACGGATGCGGTGCTGCTGCCCAAAGGCCGCCATGACCCCGCCATCGTCCACCGTGCAAGGGTGGTGCAGGATGCCGCATCGGCCATTGTGCTGTGTGATGCCCTTGCCATGCGCTTTGGCACCGATTGGCTGAAATAACAAAGGGAACTACCATGAAACAGTACGGATGCATCGGCAAAAAGCTGACCCACAGCTTTTCAAAAGAGATCCACGGCCAGCTTGCCGATTACCAATATGATTTGATCGAACTTACACAAGAGGAAATCGGCCCCTTCTTTTTCAAAAAAGAGTTTGCGGCCATCAATGTGACCATCCCCTATAAACAGACGGTCATCCCCTATTTGGATGAGATCAGCGAAAAGGCAAAGCGCATCGGTGCGGTGAACACCATCGTCAACCGGAACGGACGCCTTTACGGCTACAATACCGATTACTACGGCATGAAGGCCCTGATCGAGCGGGTGGGGCTCAGCCTATCCGGCAGAAAGGTGCTGATTTTAGGCACCGGGGGCACCAGCAAAACCGCGCGGGTTTTGGCGGCCGATTTAGGCGCACGGGAAGTGCTGACGGTAAGCCGCCGTGCATCCAAAGAGCATATCACCTATTTAGAGGCTGCTGAGCTGCACCGCGATGCCGAGGTCATCATCAACACCACACCCAGCGGCATGTACCCCGATTGCGATTCTATGCCCATCTCCCTTGCCCCCTTCCCTTCCCTCTTGGGGGTCATCGATGCGGTGTACAACCCCCTTTGCACCAACCTGGTATTGGATGCCAAGGCAAGGGGGCTGAAGGCCGAAGGCGGGCTGTACATGCTCGTGATGCAGGCTGTAGTGGCGGTGGAAAAGTTTTTGGATACCACCATCCCCTCCGATGCCGCCGCCAAGGTGTTTGCCTCCATCCTTTCGGGTAAGGAAAACATCGTGTTAACGGGCATGCCCTCCAGCGGAAAAAGCACCATCGGCAAAGGGATCACCCTTGACGGGTATACCTTTATGGATACCGATGATGAGATCGAATCCCGCTGCGGCTGCAGCATCAAAGAGCTGATCGCAAAGAAAGGCGAAGGGTATTTTCGGGATCTGGAATCCCAGGTCATCCGGGAGGTATCCGCACAGAGCGGCCGCATCATCTCCACCGGAGGCGGCGCGGTGCTGCGCGAAGAAAACGTGCATGCCCTGAAGCGCAACGGCAAGATCTACTTTATAAGCGCCCCCCTCAGCCGCCTGCAGTCCACAGAGGACCGGCCCCTTTCCGACACCCCGGAAAAGCTCGGGCAGCTCTATCAAGATCGGATGGAAACCTACCTTACCACCGCAGATGTCGTCGTGCCGGGCCTCGCCACCCCCATGGCCGAGGCCGAGTACATCCTTAACAAACGAATGGAGCTGATGGTATGAAGATCCTTGTGATAAACGGGCCCAACTTAAACATGCTGGGCATTCGGGAGCCCGACCATTACGGCAAAGAGACCTATGAGGACCTTTTAAATAAGATCAAAGCCCACTGCCAAACCAAGGGCGTGGAGGTGGCCTTTTACCAATCCAACCACGAGGGTGATTTGGTGGATGCCATCCAGGGGGCCTACGGCGTGATGGACGGCATCGTCATCAACCCCGGGGCCTACACCCACACCAGCATCGCTTTGCTGGATGCGGTAAAATCCGTGGGCATCCCCACCGTAGAGGTGCACATCTCCAAGGTGGAGGAGCGGGAGGAGTTTCGCCAGATCAGCTACATCCGCCTGGCCTGCGCCAAAACCATCACCGGCCGGGGGACGGATGGTTACCTCATGGCCATCGATTTTTTACTGAACGGAAAATAACATGATCGCAGTATTCAAACCCAGCAAGCTTAGCGGCACCATTGCCGCGCCTCCCTCCAAAAGCATGGCCCACCGGTACCTCATCGGGGCGGCCCTTTCGGGGGAAGTCTGCACCCTTACGGGGGTGGATTACAGTGAAGATATCTTAGCCAGTATGGATTGCCTTACGGCCCTCGGTGCCCGCATCACCACCCATGGCGATGCCGTTACCATGGACCCCACAGGGTTTTTACAGGCGGATGCCCCCATATTGCCCTGCCGGGAAAGCGGCAGCACCCTCAGGTTTTTCATCCCCCTGGCCCTTTGCATGGGCAGGCCCGTCACCCTTTTGGGCAGCAAGCGCCTGCTAGAGCGCCCCCTTAGCGTATATGAAGACCTCTGCCGGGAAAAGGGCTT
Source organism: Clostridiales bacterium (assembly GCA_015056185.1). Lineage (GTDB taxonomy): Bacteria > Bacillota > Clostridia > Christensenellales > QAND01 > QAND01. The sequence continues at coordinate 8,883 of SVGV01000048.1, forward strand.
TACCATGGAACGGGGCAATGGGTCCATCACGGTGTGCGGCAGCCTGCAAAGCGGCTGTTATGAAGTCCGGGGGGACATCAGCAGCCAGTTCATCACGGGACTGATGCTGGCCCTAATTTACCGCAATGAGGATGCCGTTATTAAAGTCCTCCCCCCCTTTGAAAGCCGCTCTTATATCGACCTCACCATCGCCGCTCTGCGCTCCTTTGGGGCGGAGGTTGCCTTTACCGATACCTACACCATCGCCATCAAAAAGAGCGTGCTCCACGGCTATGGCGGCCGTATCGAGGGGGATTACTCCAACGCCGCGTTTTTGGATGCCTTTAACCTCATCGGCTCTCAGGTAGTGGTTGAAAACCTCAGCAAAACCAGCCTCCAGGGGGATCGTGTCTACGGCGAATACTATCAAAAGCTCATAAACGGCACCCCCACGCTGGATCTTTCCGATTGCCCGGACCTCGGCCCCATCCTCTTTGCCATGGCCGCCCTAAAAAACGGCGCCGTCTTTACCGGAACGGACCGGCTGAAAGCCAAGGAAAGCGACCGGGGCGCCGCCATGGATGCTGAGCTTAGAAAGCTGGGCGGCGGCCTTATATTTGGCAGCAATACCATCACCGTGCCAAAGCAGCAGCTAAAAGACCGAGGCGAAATGCTCTTTGGCCACAACGATCACCGGATCGTCATGGCGCTATCGGTGATCCTGACCCAAACAGGCGGTGCCATCAGCGGTGCCGAAGCCATTAAAAAAAGCTACCCCGGTTTCTTTACCGACCTGATCAAACTGGGTGCAAAGGTGGAATTGACATGATCGTAGATGTCAGCAAAAAGATCCTCATCGTGGGCCTGGGCCTCCTTGGGGGCAGCTACGCAAAGGTATTAAAACGGTTTGGCTTTCACATCAGCGCCGTTACGCTGGAACAAAGCTCCATCGATTACGCATTAAAGGAGGGCATCATCCACGAAGGCACCACCGAGCTGGATGCAGACATCATCGGCAGTGCGGATCTCGTCATCTTTGCCCTCTACCCCCATGTGTTTGTGGAGTGGATCGGGCAGAACCAGCATCTTTTAAAGAGCGGCGCCCTCATTACCGATGTTACCGGTGTAAAAAGCAGCATCGTCTACAAAATCCAGGATATGCTCCGCCCCGATGTGGAGTTCATCCCCGCTCACCCCATGGCCGGGCGGGAGGTATCCGGCGTGGAAAACAGCACCGGCGAGATGTTCCGCTCCGCCAACTACATCGTCACCCCTACCGAAAAGAACACCCCCGAGGCCATCGAGACCTGCATCGAGCTGGGACGGCTGCTGGGCTTTGCCAACGTGACCACCCTCTCCCCCGAAGAGCATGATGAGATGATCGGCTTCCTTTCCCAGCTGACCCACTGCATCGCCATCACCCTGATGACCTGCAACGATAAAGAGAATATGGAAAAATTCACGGGCGATTCCTTCCGCGATCTCACCCGCATCGCCCGGATCAACGATCTCATGTGGAGCGAGCTGTTCATCACCAATAAAGAGGTCCTGTTAAACCAGATGGATCTGTTTTTGGATCAATTTACAAAGCTTAAAACCATGCTCCAAACGGAGGATGTCGAGGGCATGCGCGAAATGATGCGCCACTCCACCGCCCGCCGCGCTCTGTTTGATAAAAAGTAAGATATGTGCATAAACAAAAGGAGCCAAACGGCTCCTTTTTTGTTGGGTGGATGGCAGGGATACGAAAAGAAGAAAACCCACCTCATAGGGTGGGTCAGTCTTCAAAAATATGCATGGGACAGTTTAAACACTTTTCTTTGTATCCGTCGATCATCCGGATGTCCTTCGGCGCTGTCCACTCCGGTGCTCCGTCAATGACACAATGGACATCATAACACTCATTTACTGTGATCATTCGGCTAACAATAGGACAAATACGATCATCATTGTACTTATCAAATGCCATGTCTAACCGACACCTCCATCACCATAGCAGCATCAAAATCGTGCTTTTATATTTTTATTATATCGTTCTTTCAGCTTATCTTCAATTTCCTTTTCCCTTCGCCCACACAACCCTTGCACTGATGCGGCAGTCTAAGTCTACCATCGCCCGCCGCGCTCTGTTTGATAAAAAGTAAGATATGTGCATAAACAAAAGGAGCCAAACGGCTCCTTTTTTGTTGGGTGGATGGCAGGGATACGAAAAGAAGAAAACCCACCGTATGGGGTGGGTCAGTCTTCAAAAATGTGCATGGGGCATTTCAGACACTTCTCTTTGTATCCGTCTATCGTACGGATATCCTTTGGTGCTGTCCACTCCGGTGCGCCGTCAATGACACAATGGACATCATAACACTCACCAGCAGTGATTATGCGGCCTACAATGGGACATACCCGGTCGTCACGATACTTATCAAATGCCATGTCTGACCGACACCTCCATCACCATAGCAGCATCAAAATCGTGCTTTTATTTTTTCATTATATCGATCTTTCAGCTTATCTTCAATTTCCTTTTCCCTTCGCCCACACAGCCCTTGCACTGATGCGGCAGTCTAAGCCTACCATCGCAATCATCTGCCCGCAGCATGGGTGCAGGCACCGTCTGCTGTTGGCAACAACCGCAAACACACCACCCTCAGCACCGTTGGCTAAATAATCAATACCACCACAATCCCATTCCCGCGGCATGGAAGCGGCACCTTGCCGCCCACAGTTCGCAATGGTTGCCAGAAACCGACCAGCACCGCTGGACCAGCAGCCATTACCACCACAATCGCATTCCCGCAGAATGGAAGCGGCACCTTGCCGCCCGCAGTTCACTGCGCTTTCGCTTCGCTCCTCCGCCCACTGGGCACGCTCAGCTCCGCGCCTATCACGCCGGGGTACTCAAAAGGTGCCACAAGCACCTTTTGCCGCTCGCCTGCGGCTCCCCCACAGTTCGCAATAGTCGGCTCTCTCGCTCTCCAGCCTCCTTTGCTCACTGAACCTTCGCCTCCCTCCCCCTGCCACTGGCAGCGGTCGTCTCCGGTTCCATTCGAGTCCCTTCGGGGTTTACTGCATAAAAAAAGAAGTGATACCCTTTGGTATCACTTCTTCTTTGGTACCCCCTCAGGGACTCCCGCCGGTGCCTTCGGCCTCCGGGCCACAGTTCACAATGGTCGCCTTGCTCATCTTCATTCGCAATACTCCCTTGTTCACTGCGCTTTCGCTTCGCTCCTTC
>SVGV01000049.1 GCA_015056185.1 Clostridiales bacterium
GGCGGACCCTCTATCCTGCTGAGGTACAGAGACGTGTATGAAATTTTATCTATATTATCGCTCGCCTTTTGAGCAAAGGCGAGTGATTTAGTATAACCTTAGGAGGCGACCGCTCTATCCTACTGAGCTATAGGTGCATAACACAAATATTGTACCCACGGCAAAATGCTTTGTCAACATTGGGGCTTTTGCGAATATACATAGGTTACGAGAGAAAGGGTGATCCTATGACGGAAAAAACCATCACCATGGCATATACCATCCGTGAGGGCGATGGGCTGACGGGGCTGACGGAACGCTACGGCATCACAAAGCAGGATCTCATATCCGTTAACCCCCAGGGCATCTCCTTTACCCCGGGGGATGAGGTGCGCATCCCCGTGCGGTGGCGTATCTGCCCCCATGGCCTTTTGTATCCATTAAAACGGGGGGATACGCTCAGTGCCGTGGCGGCCCGCTTTGGCATGACCCTTTTTGAGCTGCTCAGCATCAACCCCTGTTTGGCCCCGTGGGATTGCACCCCCGGCCGGGTGATCATCATCCACCATAAGGGGGCGCAGGAAAGTGGCTAACATGCACCGCCGACGTCGGACAAGGCACCGTTACCGGGGCAGAAATTACGGGCAGGGGATGGCTCAGTTTCTCCTGCTCCTTTTGCTCATTTTGGTACTGCTGCTGCCGTCCCCCTTTGCTGCCGTCCCGGGTAAACCGGATGCAGCACCTGCCCCGACCCCAAGGGCAGAGGCGGCCCCTGTTACGGTAAAAGTCTATGATCATAAAGCAAAAACCACTTTTACGATGGATCTGGAGGAATACACCCTGGGCGTCCTTTCCGGCGAGATGCCCGCTTCTTACGAGCCCGAGGCCTTAAAAGCCCAGGCGGTGGCCGCCCGCACCTACACCTACCGCAAGATGGAGTCCGGCGGCTGCGGACGGGGTGGGGCCCAGGTCTGTACCGATTCCACCCACTGCCAGGCCTACTGCAGCATGGAGGAGCGCAAAGCCAAGTGGAAAAACAACTTTACCGCCTACGAAAATAAGCTTACCGATGCCGTGACTGATACAAAAGGCCAGGTGCTTTTGTATGAAGGCAAACCCATCGCAGCGTTCTTCCACGCGGTGGCGGGGGGCCAAACGGAGGATGTCATCAACGTGTGGGGCGGGAACCTGCCCTACTTAAAATCCGTCCCCAGCACGGGGGAGGAGAGCGCCACCCGCTTTACGGGCACCGTTACCGTAACTTACGATGCATTTCGCAGCAAGATCCGCTCCATCCGTCCCGGAGCAAAGGTGGATGATGTGCAAAAATCCATCGGGTCCATCGCCCGTACCGATGCCGGCCGGGTGAAAGCCATCGTCATTGGGGGCGAAACCATCAGCGGAAACGAGATGCGCACCCTGTTTGGGTTAAATTCCACCAACTTTACCATCCGGTGCAGCGGCAAAAAGGTGCAGTTTGATACCCGTGGCTACGGCCACGGCGTGGGCATGAGCCAGGTTGGGGCCCTGAGCATGGCAAAAAACGGGGCCGATTACAAAACCATCCTCTTACATTATTATACGGGGGTGGAACTCGGCACCATCCCGGCGGTTAAATAAGAGCAAATCGTCGTATGATACCGCCTTCTTCCGGTAAGAATATCGGCAAGGAGGTAGTACCGATGGATAACAACAATTTTCCCCGCCGCAACCGGCAGGTCAGCAAAAAGAGGGGATTCATGGATCGCCAGGGCGTGTATGCCATTGCGGTGGCATGCCTGATCTTGGTGGGCGTCGCCGCCTATTTCACCTTTGATTCCTTCTCCAGCACCGCCGCACGCCCCACGCCGGAAGGGCAGCAGGCCCTCATTGCCCAAACACCCAGGCCCACCACGGCGCCCGTCATCAAAACCCCGGAGCCCACAAAAGCACCGGAGCCCACCGCCGCCCCTGTGGTGCAGGTGGTAAAGGAAAGTATGGCAAAACCCTTTGATTACGAAGTCCTGCGCCCCTATTCCCCCGAGGATCCCATCTATTTTGAATCCTTAAAGGAATGGACGGTGCACACGGGGGCGGACCTCAGCGCAAAAGCGGGCACACAGGTAAAAGCCTGCCTGAGCGGTACGGTGACTGCAGTGGTTAACGATGCCGCCCTGGGCTACACCATCACCATCACATCCGATGGTGGCCGAAAGCTTGTTTACAGCAACCTTGCCACGCTGGATCAGGTCAAAAAAGGCCAGAAGGTCAAAAAGGGCGATGTGATCAGCACCCTGGGCAACAGTGCATCCTCTACCAAGGGGGATCCCGCCCATCTGCATTTGGAATACTATTTAAACGACAAACCCAAAGACCCCATCGCCGCTATGGAATAAAAAAGGACCGCATTGCGGTCCTTTTTATTTATGCGTGGTGTTTTTTATATAAGATCATAACCATTGCGGCCAAGGCCAATGCCATCAGGGTAAGGGGCAGAGCCAAACGGCCATCCCCCGTCTTAGGCACCTCGGGGTCGGTGCCGCTGCCGGTGTCATCGCCGGGTGTACCGCCGTCTTCGCCGGTACCGTCGCCGCTGCTGCCGCCCGTGCCGCCGCCGATGATGGCACCACCGCCGCCGGTGCCGTTTTCATCGATGTACCTGCAGATGCTGCAGATGCCATCCTCCCATTCATGGTCGCTCAGGCCCACGGTGATTTTGCCGCAGCAGCTGTATTTGCGCTCATGCTGGGTTTCCGTCTGGACCCAGCCGGGTTGCCCAACATGGTTGTTGGGGTCCTTTCCCGTATAGACCTTTTTGCATACACTGCAGACGGCCCCTTCCTTGCAGGTGGCGGTGCCGCCTTCGTGGGCAGTGTGCTCCCACTGTGCGTACAGCGTCACGGTGTCCCCCTGCTCTGCATCCCATATGATGACTCGATCCCCATCATCATAGGTGGTGCCTTTGCCATCCCGCCTGGTGTTCCACCCCGCAAAGGCGTAGCCTTCCCTTGTAAAGGTGTTGGGGTTAAGCCGGCAGGCATCTTCCGTGTAAAAGGTTTGGCTCTCCATACTGCCGGTGCCGCCGTTGCCGTCAAAGGCTACGGTAAAGGGCCAGCCCCGCGTCTGCAACCGGATGGTGCTGGGCTCCGTGATATTCACACCGTCCAGGTACACCTTGTCATCCTTAATGGTGCACCGGGCCGGATCCACAGGGGCATCGTTGATGGTGATGCCGACAAAATCCCTGCCGCCCAGCTTAAAATAGGGCTGGAGATAGTAGCCATAGGTGGCGGTGAATTCCATCTTGACCTTCTCGCCGAATTCCTGCCCCATGGCGACGACGCCCACCTCATCGTTTGAATCGCTGAGCAGCTTGACTTTGGGGGCAAACACGGCGTAGAGGTAAAAATCCTCCTTTAAGGTCATGTCGTCGTCTAAATCGATGATCTCCAGCCAGAGCCTTTCCGGATCATAGGCTTCAAAACTGTCGGGGGAGACGAAGATGTAGCTATCCACAAAATCATCCAAAAAGCCCAGCATCAGCTTCTGCTTGGGGTTGGTACCGTTTTTTATTAAGCCGTTGCTTTCGTAATAGGTGCCCCAGCGTACAAACTCCCACCCATAGTTCGGGTTGGCGGATGCCTCGTGGATGTCATAGCCTACATCCCTGATCTCGATCCAGCCGCCGCCGGGGGTCACGTAAAGATGGGCTTTTCCGTCGGTCAAAGTTTGGCTCTTGGGATCGTTTTCCGTCAGCACACCCAGCCCATCGGCCCCGGGGTAAGCCGCCAGGGCGGGGGAGGGTAAGAGACACAATACGATGCCAAAGCACAGCAAAAATACAAAGGATCTGATAAAAGAGGAATGTCGCTTCATAGCATAAACTCCTTTTTATTCAAACTGATACCCTTTTATTATAGTAAAGGAAAAAACTCCTGTAAAGAAAAAGCCCCTTAGGGGGCTTTTCTTATTCAAATATGATCTGGTACTGGGGGAAGGCGGCAAGGGCATCGGTAATGAGGGCTGTTACCTGCTCCTCTGCCGTTTCATAAATGCCCTGCTGCTCCGCCCGCTTTAACTCCATATAGGTGATGCTGCTAAGGTACCGGTTTACATCCGCAGGGTCTAAGGGGTTTAAGATGTTATTGCCAGCGGTGCACAAAAGCTCATCGTGCAAAATATAGTTATCCAGCACCCGGGCCTTGGGCAATGTGATGCAGATGGCCCTGGCGCTTTCATCCACCCGAATGCCGATGTCACTTACGGTGTAGCCCACTTTGATGACCCCGGTGTAGGTGATGTCCAAATGATTGGTAGTGAGGGGGATCTGAAACAGCCCAAGAAAATCCCGGGTGTTTTCAATGCGCTGCTGCCCCGTATAGGTAAAGCTGGCGGTGGCAAGCTCACCGATCTGCTCCAGCTTTTCCTCTATCTGTATTACCGTTACCTCAGTGGCCGTATGGAACAGATTCACCATCACCACGACCAAAGTCAGCACAGTAAGGATCAAAGTGCCAAGGCGCAGCATATAGATCCGGCGGTCTGATCGATTGTGTTTGTATTTCATCGGTTTCTCCCATTACACCCAGGCCGTAATCAGCACCAACAGGTAAAACAGAGCGATGGATCCGCCCACCACTTTTGCCGCACTGGCCAGAAGCTGCAAAAGCCCCCTGGCGGTGTGCCTTTTCTTCGTTCCGGTCATGTTGCATTCCTCCCTATCAAAACATACTGTTTTTCTGTTTGCGGCTTCATTCTACCGTTACGGCTGTACCACAAAACGGACTTTGCCCGTAAAAAAAGAAAAAGCCCCGCATCAGCGGGGCGGGGGAGGGGAGGTTATTCCTGTGGTAATTGTGGGGGGATAATATTAAACAAGGATCTAATTTCCGGTATCGACTGTGCCTTTGCCCAATCTGCCATGCCGGTTGTCCACACTAAAGTATTTTCCGTTACCTGTCCGGAAAGAATCATTTGACTTAAAATATCCTTTCCGAAAGGGCCGGATGCTCGGCCATTGATTGCTACATGGTAAACACAGTCAGGGATCGGTGGAGTATTAGCAGCCGGCTGAGCAGTAGCTGAAAGGATACTGTTCATGGTATTTGCAATATTTTGTCCCATTGTTCCGCCAATTGCCATTCCGGCCATCATTGAAACGGGGTTAAACCCATTTCCGGAAGAATCCCCGGTACTATTAGTATCCATATTACCTAAAGCAGTTGCTGCTGCGACGCCGACTTCTGTTTGAGCTTCAATTTGATAAACAGAGAAGTTTGCACTTTGGGTTTGTTTGTGCTGTGCATATTGTTCTTCTTCTCTTTGAATGCGCAAAGTTTCAGCATAGTTTTCGGCCTCGATGCGCTGTTTATCAAACATCTCTTTAATGTTGACCTCGCTTTGTGCCTGAATCGTTTGAGTAGCTATATCGGCAGTAACTTGCATGAGCTTTTTGTAGCCGGGACTGTTTTGATCAAAATCGATGGTACCGATATCGATCCCGGATACAGATATACCAAAGTCATCCTTTAAACGAATCCTCAATGCTTCATTGACAGCCAAGATGATTTCATTCAAATAACGTTCAATTTGCAATACGGGCACGTTGTATTTTGCAGGGGCATTGGCAACAATGCTTTTAACGTGTTGTGACACCACATCGCGGATCTCCAATTGGAAAGCATCTAAATCAAAAGTATTCAACCTGTGGAGTCTAATAAATTCCCTGTAATCATTTATTTGGAAGGTGATGGTGCCGCGGACAGCAACGGGCACGCTGAAATCCAAAAAACGAGGATCAAAAATATCGAAGTACGGAATTCCGAACCGAATTTGTATAACTTTGGCTAAGTTGATGAAATAGATTTCAGCCTGAAAGGGGGTACCCCCATCATAAGCCAGGCCAACAATACTGGCCAATCCGGGTAGGTTGGCGGTTTTGATCTTCTCGTCAAAGGGACCGACGATAAAATCTTGCAGAGTACCATCCTTTTGCTTGTATACAAATACAGCTACTTCTCCATCCTTTACACGAAGGGAAGAACCCCGACGAATTGCATTTTCTCGATTACTACCGGGTTGACTTCCTGTAGGACGCCATTTCCAAATCAAGTAGGAAGGCTCATCACAGCGAATTTGGTCCATAAAGCCACCGGCTTTTTTGCTGAAAATACCCATATTCTCACATCCTAATTATTATTCATTATTTTCACAAAAAAGCTTATACTACACATACCAAATAACCCATATCCGGCCAATGTATGCATCGAGCCGTTATAAAAAGAGTTAGAAAGAGAAAGGCATATGCAGCCACTTATTAATCCGAAAAGAATATCGGAATACCTCACATTTTCTCTAAAAAGTGAAAAACCCGAGAAGTATAGGATGCCAAGACCAGCAAGCACTGCCATGGATGCGTTTCCACCGCTTCTATCAATGTTTAGTGCATGAATATTAACGATTAATCCGATAATGAACCCAGCATTTCTCAAAATTGCTGAAAATATTTTGCTTATTGCTAATTCGGCTTGTTTAGCATTGTAAGCTGTGGTTATTCTGCTTATTTTTTGAGTTGCTTCTTGATAAATCTCATCGATTACTTTAAAGTCCTTGTCACTCAATGTTAGTTGAGCTTTTTTGTGACACTGATCTAGTTTTGTTATCCATGCATCCAACAAGCTCTGGGGAATATCAGTACTAATATTACTTGAAGCTAGTAGCATGAATTCAAAGAGATCTTCTTTGGTATTAGGTATTGGAAAACTGCGGATACATTCAATCTTTTGATTAGTTGATACACACTTTTCAAGTTTTGCTACTATGCTTTGCACCGCATTTGAAGCACCGGTATCTCTAAACTCATGGCCGCATGCAGGACAAAAAGCAGAAAAAGACTTTATTGGCTCTCCACATCGGGGACATACATGGATGTTCCCCTCATATACTGTTTTACGTGTGCTTTGATGCGGGTTATCCTCAATCCCGGTTGGCAAGCCACATTTGTAACAGAACCTTGCGTTATCAGCTATTCGTGTACCGCATTCTCTGCAAAAGGCCATGAAAGAAACACCTCAAAAAGTAAGAAAATAGTATATTCATTAAAACATATATCATAATTGATTTCAATAATTTACTATTCTGAACTATAGCAATCTGCAAATTAGCATTTTCCCGGTGAAAATATAAATTAACGGTTTCTTTCCTTGTAAAATCGGTGTATCATATACAATTAGCGGAAAGTGTCGGTTCTAAGGGCCGATGCACCCTTCGCGCTACAGTTACGGTATTGGAAGGAACGTGTTACTTATGGAAAAGCGCACCCCGATGATCGAGATCATCGAATTGGGGAAGACCTTTACAACGGCAACGGGCGGCACCGTTACCGCTTTGAAAAACGTCAATTTAAACATTGATCAGGGCGAGATCTTCGGCATCATCGGCATGTCCGGTGCCGGCAAGACCACCCTTGTGCGGTGCATCAACCACCTCATCGTACCCACCAGCGGAACGGTGAAGATCGATGGCGTGGATCTTTCCAAATTAAACAACAAAGAGCTGAGCATCCTGCGCCGCTCTATTTCTATGGTATTCCAGGGCTTCAATTTGTTGATGCAGCGCACGGTGGAAAAGAACGTGCGCATCCCCATGGAGATCGCCGGTGTGCCCAAGGAAGAGGCGAAAAAGCGCGCCATGGAGCTCCTTGAGATCGTAGGCCTGGCGGATAAAGCCAAAGCCTACCCCAGCCAGCTTAGTGGCGGCCAGAAGCAGCGCGTTGCCATCGCCCGGGCCCTTACCACCAACCCCAAGGTGCTCCTGTGCGATGAGGCCACCAGCGCCCTTGACCCCATGACCACCCGTTCCATCCTGGAATTATTAAAAGAGATCAACCAGAAGCTGGGCATCACCATCGTGCTCATCACCCATGAGATGTCCGTCATTAAAGAGATCTGCACCCGGGTCGCTGTGATGGATGGCAGCACCGTGGTGGAGGAAGGTCCCACTACCGAGGTCTTCACCCATCCCAAGACGCCCGCTGCCTTAAAGCTCTTCTATACGGAAGATGCCCAGGTAGAGCGTGCCAACGGCAAGGTGTTCCGGGTGGTGTTCGATGGCGAAAACGCCTTTGAGCCCATCATTGCAAACATGATCATCGCCTGCAAAGCCCCCGTCAACATCCTCTACGGCGACATCCAGCGGGTGAATGAAAAATCCTTCGGTCAGATGGTCATCCAGTTCCCCAACGATGCAACCTCTGTGGAAACGGGCGTAGCCTTCTTACAGGCAAAAGGAATGAAAGTACAGGAGGTGGAAGACCATGATGCCCTTTGATCAATTATTCCCCCTGCTGCTCCAGGGCACCTGGGAAAGCTTATATATGACCTTTGCATCCACCTTCTTCTCCTACTTACTGGGTCTGCCCCTGGGCATCGCCCTGGTGGTGACGGAAAAGGACGGTTTGATGCCCAACCGGCCCATCAACGCCGTTTTGAACGTACTGGTCAACATTCTGCGCAGCGCACCCTTTTTGATCCTCATCATGGCATTAACGGATGTGACCCGCGCTGTTATGGGTACCAGTCTTGGCAGCAGCGCCATCGTGTTCCCCTTAGTCATCGCGGCCTTCCCCTATGTGGGCCGTTTGGTGGAAGGCTCCATCCGTGAGGTGGAGGGCGGCATCGTGGAAGCCATGAAGAGCATGGGCGCACGGCCCATGCAGATCATCTTAAAGGCCTATCTGCCCGAGGCCATGCCCAGCCTCATCATCGGTGCGGCTCTGGCCACCACCACCATCTTGGGCTACAGCGCCATGGCGGGCATTGTGGGCGGCGGCGGTCTGGGCGCCATCGCCATCAACTACGGTTACTATAAGTACCAGTATGAAATGATGTACATCTGCCTTGCCCTTTTGATCCTCCTTGTGCAGGTGATCCAAAAAATTGGCAATTTGATCGCCCGCAAGGTTGACAAAAGAAGGTAACGCGTAGTATAAAAAGTACAATATGCGAAAGCAAATAAATGGAGGGAATCATACTATGAAAAAGATTCTGGTTCTGGCCCTGGCCGCTCTTCTGTGCCTGGGCGTCATGGTCGGCTGCGGCGGCGCTGCCGAAGAAGAACTGGTCACCTTGAAGGTCGGCGCAAGCCCCACTCCCCACGCTGAGATTTTGGCTCAGTTGAAGGAAGACCTCAAGGCCGAAGGCATCAACCTGGAGATCGTGGAATACACCGATTTCGTAATGCCCAACACCGCTGTGGAAAACGGCGAATTGGACGCCAACTTCTTCCAGCATGCCCCCTATATGGAGAACTTCAACGTAGAGCAGGGCACCCACCTTGTTTCCGTTGCTGCCATCCATTATGAGCCCATGGGCGTTTATGCCGGCAAGAGCAGCGATCTGAACAACATCCCCGAGGGTGCCAAGATCGCCGTTCCCAACGACACCACCAACGAAGCCCGTGCTCTGCTCCTGCTGGAGGAGCTTGGCATCATCAAACTGAAGGAAGATGCCGGCCTTACCGCCACCAAGCTGGATATCGTTGAAAACGCCCACAACGTTGAGATCATCGAGGCCGAGGCCGCTCAGCTGCCCCGCTCCCTGCCCGATGTTGACTTTGGTGTCATCAACGGCAACTATGCCATCCAGGCCGGAATGAAGGCCAGCGATGCTCTGGCTGCTGAAGCCAAAGATGCTCTGGCTGCTACCACCTTTGCCAACATCCTCACCGTAAAAGAAGGCAACGAGAACAACGAAGCTGTTCTGGCTCTGGTAAAAGCAATGCAGAGCGAGAAGATCAAAAAGTACATCGAAGAAACCTACGAAGGCGCAGCTCTTCCCGTATTCTAATGGATGATAAAACAGCGAGGTGTAAAAGCACCTCGCTGTTTTTTTATATACTCAATGGGGTTATTTCCAATGTGGAGGCTTTGTGATAGACTGCAAACAGAGAGATTGCAGAATATGACGAGGTGATCCTATGAAAAAGCATGCTTTCCTTGCTCTTATACTGGTACTCTGCCTGCTTGTGCTTTCCGCCTGCGGCGGCGCACCGGCCTCTTCCGCTCCGGTCGGTGAACCCACCCCGGAACCCACCCCGGAAGCCACTCCGGAAGCTACGCCTGAGCCCACTCCGGAGCCCACTCCGGAAGCTACGGTAAAGCCCACGGCCAAACCCACGAAAAAGCCTGTGGCCAACATCCCTTCCGTAGAGATCACGGTGGAATTTAAACGGAAGATGGAAGAAGCTCATGAATATGCTACTGTTACCGCCAGCCATGACGGCGAAGTTCTTTGGACTTATCAAACCGCCAAATTCCCCGCTGGCCAGCTGGATGCCGTCAGCTATATTCAGCAGTGGGATGACGCCACCTTCCTGGTGGAGGGGGGCACCGTTGTCGCCCTGGATATCCGCACCGGAAAAGTCCTTTGGAAGAACGATGAGTTCGGCGGTGCCAGCATCAAGTACCTCTTCCATAATGGCAAGCTGCTGCTTTCCGGCTACTTCGGCCCCGATCTGTTCATTGTGACCTTAAACGGCAAGACCGTCGGCCGTGTGGATAGCTTTGGTGATGATTATTACTGGCCCTGCCGATTGAGTATGGAAGGCGAAAAGCTCCGCATCGATTACGAATGCAACGGCGAACCCTCCATATTGGTGGATCTGAACGATATGAGCTTTACGGTAAAATAATAAAATAAAAAGAACCCTCTTTTGAGGGTTCTTTTTTTGATCCATTATACATCGATGCCCAGCACCTGTTTTACGAACAAACCGATCACAAAGGAGAACACCGCAACACCCAGGCTGATGGCGGCC